>CAYZTF010000021.1:0-7831 GCA_964481305.1 uncultured Candidatus Bathyarchaeia archaeon
ATCGCCCTAATATACGTGACACCTCAAGGCATCCTGATCGGACTGAAATATGCCCTAAACACCGAATTACCATACTCTCCCGTCGAAGGAAGAAGCATGGAACCCAACTATTACCAAGGTGACCTAGTCTTCATCCAAGGCTTGAATAATAAAAGCCAGCTCACGATAGGGGAAGTTATAGTCTTCCACCGACCAGGCGACTGGGAATTCCTAATCATCCACAGAATCATCAACAAAGCCTACTACGAGGCTGAAGGACAATGGTACTTCCAGACGAAGGGCGACAACAATCTGGCTCCTGATCTCTTCCCGACCAACTATAAGGGATGGGTACCAGCGAGCAACGTGATAGGAAGAGTCCTGCTCAAGATCCCATATCTCGGTCTAATATATCTTGCGATGGGAACCAAGATTGGCCCCCTAACACTGTCCACTATTCTTCAAATCCTACTCATAGTTGCAATCCTCATAATCTACCTGAAGGAAGATGAAAACGAGAAATCCAAAAACACACACAGATAATCCTTTATAAAATAGTGAAAATCATCTTCATATTGTCCCCGTGAGGGTTTCTATGCCTAAAGTAACTGCTTCTGTAGAAATTGAAAACGTCGTAGCCTCCGCAATCCTGACGCAAACAATAGATCTCTTCTCCGTCGTCAAAGCATTTCCGAACGTCGAGTACAGGCCTGAACAGTTCCCAGGTCTCGTATTCAGACTTAAGAAACCAAAGACCGCGACCCTGATCTTCAGCTCAGGCAAGATGGTCTGCACCGGAGCGAAATCGGAGAACCTAGCGAATAAGGCGGTGAACAAGGTCATAAAAGAATTGAAGGAAAACGGCATAGTGATCGTGGGAAAACCAGAAATCAAGATCCAAAACATTGTGGCTTCCGCTAACCTTTATGGGAGAGTCGACTTGGAGAAGTCTGTTTACTCGCTTGGAAGAACCATGTACGAACCCGAACAGTTCCCGGGTCTCATCTACAGAATGGACGAACCTAAAGTCGTAATATTGCTCTTCGCCAGCGGCAAACTAGTTTGCACCGGAGCCAAGAACGAGGAAGCAGTCTACGAGGCCGTTAAGCGACTTCAAGAAACACTTGAAAAAGACGCCTTAATAAAATATGAATGATGAGTTTTGAACTCACCGGACCATTAATTCTTGTTTCTGACCTACTTTAATCCTAACTACAAGGGGAAGTTACATCGGCCGCGATGTCGCCTTTGCACGTAGATCCATCTAGCATTTGCCCTACTCGAGAAGACTTTCGATCGAACGTTTTTATTTCTTTATCTGCTTAAGCATAGCTTGCAGTTGTTCCTTCGTTATCGCTTCCATGTTGCAGAGAATCTTTGCTGCCTCTGACACCCGCATAAGACTATGAAGTCTTATTCCAAGCTTATCCAACGTCTTTTTTCCACCCTCTTCCCTGTCAATAAGGACAAGGACGTCTTCGATCACGCCTCCTTCGGCCTTTACTGCTTCGGTTGCGTTCACCAAGTTCGTGCCTTTCGTTATGAGATCGTCCACTAGCAAGACCTTATCTCCTGGATAGAGCATCCCTTCCACCCTCCTTTCCCTTCCATGCGTTTTCTCCTCTTTTCGCACATAGAGAAAGGGTTTGGAAAGATTGTATGCCAAAACAGAGGCAAAGGGCACGCCTGCCGTCGGTATTCCCGCGATTCGCTTAAATTTGTCGAGACCCACGTCATTCTTTGCCATTTCAGAGAAGACATTCTCCACCTTCTGGTAGGCATCGGGGAAGCTTGGCACTATCCTCAGATCAATATAGTATGGACTGAGAATGCCGCTTGACAGTGTGAAGGTCCCAAATTTTAAGGCACCAATCTTGACCATGATTTCGCAGAGTTCAACCTTCATCTCCTCTTTCCGTTTTTCCCAGCTCAAGGCTTTGAATCCCCTAACGCTAATTCGGAGTGCCCTTCTTAATTAAGAATGCCTTAAATATAAAGAACAATGAAACTGCTCCAGAACTGTATTCATGCGGTTCGAAAAATAAAATGTGCTGCGGGGCGCTTTCATTTCTAATCAAACAGACCAAAACTTCGTTGAAGACGGTGTTTTGTATCAATGGTTGAGATTTGGCTTCCATATGGCAAGACCGAAGTGGTAGCAAGGATTCCAAGCGAGAACTTGCTAGCTGTCGTTGATGCCAAGGAGAGATCCGGCGTAGACGATCCTACAGCTGAAATAACGAGAGTATTAGACAACCCTGTAGGAAGCAGGAAACTGGAAGAGATCGCCAAGCTTGGAGACAGAGTCACTATTGTAGTCGACGATGCGACGAGGCCGACTCTAGGCTCACTGATGGTTTACCCAATCCTTGAGAAATTGGGGTTAGCCGGCGTGAAAGACGAGGACATCTCAATAATCGTCGGACGTGGAATTCACAGGCCAACCAGACCGGACGAGTATCCAGCCTTGATAGGAGAGAATGCGCTGAAGAGAGTTAGGGTCATCGATCATGATTGCGACGCTGAAAACCTAGTTTATGTAGGCGATACTAGTCGGGGGACAAAGGTTTCTCTTAACAGAGTCTTCATGGAGGCAGACGTAAAGATTCTAACAGGCGACCTCGGCTTTCACTATTACGCAGGCTACGGCGGCGGAAGGAAAAGCGTTTTGCCCGCCATCGCAAGCAGGGCTTCGATTCAGCATAATCATGGCTTCCTTCTAGAGCCGGGGTCGAGAACAGGAAACCTTGAAGGAAATGCTGTTCACTTGGACATGGAGGAGGCGGCACATCTAGCTAATGTAGACTTTGCAGTGAACGTTGTACTCAACTCTGAGAACAGGGTCGTTAAGGCCTTCGCTGGAGACGTTGACAGCGTTTTCATTGAAGGGGTAAAGTTGGTCGACGAGATGTATAAGGTTCCCGTTGAAAGCATGGCGGATATAGTTGTAACCAGCCCTGGTGGATATCCCCTCGACGTCGACCTTTACCAAGCATACAAAGCGGTGGACGGCGCCCTTGGCGTCGTGAAGAATGGAGGCGTAGTGGTCTTAGTGGCGGAGTGCTCTGAGGGATACGGGGACAAGGTCTTCTACAAGTGGATGAAGGAATACAAAACCTTTGAAGAAGTAGAGAAGAGGATAAGAAGAAAGTTCGTCATAGGAGGCCACAAGGCCTACTACCTCCTGAAGGCCCTTGACCGTGTTAAGATAATCCTTGTTTCAACCATGCCGGACCATTATGCGAAAAACGTCTTTAGGCTTAGAACCGCCAAGTCCGTTAACCTAGCATTGAAATCGGCTTTGGAAGTCACTGGGAACGGAAGCAAAGTCCTGGTTCTGCCTCACGGTTCGTCGGTTCTTCCCGTCTTGAGGCAGGCCTAAAGGGCCACACATAGAATAAGAATTGCTAGAAGCAATGCAGCAAAGGCTTTTCTGGACCGACTAAGGGGCGACACATCGTCTAATGGACCAACCTTGCCACTTCCACTCATCCCGAAAAAGATCAGCAAGGCCATAAGCCAATAGCCAAAGAAGATCATGACGATTATGGAGATCCAAGAAAGGATTCTATGCCATTTTTCTCCGAAAACGGAGAGGCTGACCCAGCCGCCGTCCAATTGCCACGCTGGCAAGAGGTTGATGAAGGTCAGAATCATCCCGATATAAGCTGTTAAAGCTAAAGGACCGAGGATCAGTGTCTGACCGACGGTTCTTGGTCTCATAAACATGTCTAAGGCTTGTAGTAGGAGTGGCGGATAGATGATTCCGATAGCGTCAGGATACTTCTTCATGAGACTCGTGAGATAGGATTCCGAAACCATGAAGGAGAAACCTGGTTGGAGACCTATTGTGGCTACTATGAGGGTCACGATGAAGCCGACTAGTGGGCCGCTTGAGCCGAGGTCGAACATTTCGTCTCTATTTGTAGGGGGCTCCTTCTGCACGATGACGGCGCCAAAGGTTCCAAGTGGGGGTAGACCTGGAATGAAGTAGGGCAACGTCACTTCTTTACCCCTCAGGATACTGATGATCAGGTGGCCAAGCTCGTGAAGACCGATTATGGCGAGGATGGCACCAGTGAATAGGATCGTCTGTAGGACTACATTTGTGCCGCCTTGAAGCTCGTTCAAGACAGGGTTTACGTTGGCCATGAAGCCTGAGTAGGAGATAGACCCCAGTGTTAGCAGAAAAAGGATGATGTTCATCTTTGAACTTGAGCGCCTTGAGGCAGGCTTAGGTATTACGCGGATGATGAGGTTCCCATTCATTCTCCTTAGACTGGGAATGTAGCTTTTTTCCTTCATCTTTGCAACTAGGTTCTTGAAGGGGCTTTTAGTGGGAGCTTGGGCTATTACGAAGGTCGGCACTCCGAAATCCAAGTATCCTTGTAGGATGGTGAATTCGGACTCGACTAGGTTTCGAACCTCGTCGAAGCTTTCTGGAGCTATGTATGGCGTGTATGTTGAATCCAATCTCTTTCTCCTTAAGAGGGGCCTGGTTAATCCTTAAAAGAGTTTGGCCTTATACAGTTTGGGTATTTGGAGATCTGGCGGGTTGCTTGATAAGCCGTTTCAGATTAGGGGTTTTGAGGAACAGTATCTGGATCAGGTTGTCCATATAAACTGGACGTGCCTGCCGGAGAATTATGGTTCCTACTTTTTCATGGACTTGTACAAGCGGTTCCCTAAGGCCTTTCTCATAGCCCTTGCGGATGGGAAGGTTGCGGGCTACATTATGTGCAGGACTGAGACAGGTTTCTCTGAGTTCGGTGGGTTGAGGGTGGTTCGGAAGGGGCATGTAGTTTCTCTGGCTGTGTTGCCGGAGTTTCGGCGGATGGGCATTGGGCGGGCGTTATTGGAAGGCGCATTGAACGGAGTGCTCGAGTATGGGGCGAAGGAGTGTTATCTTGAGGTTAGGGTTAGCAATGAATCGGCCATTAGGCTTTATGAGAGTTTTGGGTTTGGGTCGGTGACGAAGCTGCGGGGCTATTACCGTGATGGTGAAGAGGCTTTGGTTATGTGTAAGAGGTTTTGAGACAGCAGGGTGTTTTGTGATGAAAGGAAATTTTTGCGTTGAGGGGGGAGGGGGGTGGGGTGTCGGTGGTGAAGAGTGATCGAGTCTCCTTGTTCTAGATACTTTTAAATGTCCTCATGGACGCTCTATTGGTTGTGAAGGTTCAAGATGTCTGAGATTCAAGGTTCAGTCTTGCCGGTTGAGTTTGACAGGAGGATTAGGTTGGGCGGATTCTTCGCGTTTGCCGGAGGATGCGCAGAGTTCGTGCAGATAATCCTTAACATTCTCCTTGGAGATGCCTCAAGTAATTTTGCGAGTAATCCTGTTGCGGAGAACGCGATTGCTTGGGGCAATTTGGCAATCATCCTCGGGACTCTATTCGCTTTTGGCGGAATCTGCTATCTAATGTTAAGTTTGGGCCTGTACGCAAGTGGTCGCAAACTGAGTCTAGGCGTCGCGAGAATAGGTGGCTATCTGGGGTTTGTTGCTGGAATCGGCCAGGCGGTCATCGGAGCCTATTTGGCTTACATCGGGTTGTTGATGAGGGGATTAGCGATTGAGCAGGCTCTTGATGCGCTGGCATTTTTTAGCATGGTTTCGATTATTGTTGGAATGGTGGGCCTCGCTTGGCTGGTGACGACAGGTTACGCCTTTGTCAGGATGGGTTCCTTGACAAGAATCTCTTTTGGAACAGTCGCAGGAATATCATTGATTGTTCCCATATTTCTAAGCTTTATCTCCACTTTTGCATCGAGTCTTCTGTCCGGAATAGCCTTGATATTCGCCGGAATCACTCTGATTCGGCTGGCCTCCTCCAAAGGCCCCACAGCCTCAGGGGCTCCGTCTTACTTTAATCCTTAAGTTCCTTCGCCCCCTGCACCAACAGAAGTTTCCCCGACTCCGGCAACGGTCCGCTGCGCTAACTGCGGGGAATCCGTACCGCCTGGAGTCGCTTTCTGAGAAAAGTGTGGAGGGAAAGTGGGCTAGAATCAAGTCGTTCTTTTGCACTACTCTTTTATCGTAGGTTATGGTCTAGTCTGTTGAATCGCTAGGAGCTTCTCTGTTGGCAACACCGAGACATATCTTTTCATCGTTATCTAAGCCGATTCAAAGGATGATTGAGGAGAAGGGTTTTCTTGCTCCCACAGATCCCCAGACCGAGGCCATCCCCCCGATCTTGGAAGGCAAGAATGTGCTTCTGATCGCGCCAACGGGGACCGGGAAGACTGAGGCCGCCTTCCTTCCGATCTTGAATAAGCTGATTATGATGCCTCAGAGGCTTCCAGGCATAAAGATACTGTACCTCACGCCTCTGAGAGCCTTGAACAGAGACCTATTGGAGCGTCTTGAGTGGTGGTGCGGTAAGCTCGATGTGAAGATTGCGGTGAGGCACGGCGACACCGATGTCAAGGAGAGGACGTGGCAGGCCAGAAGCCCCCCTGACTTGCTGATAACGACGCCGGAGACGCTGCAAGCCATTCTGCCGGGTAGGATGATGCGTGGAAATCTCAAGTCAGTGCTCTGGGTCATCGTTGACGAGATAAACGAGTTTGCCGAGGACAAGCGTGGAAGCCAGCTTTCCCTGGCTCTCCAACGCCTCCGATGGATAACGGGGAGAGACTTTCAACTGGTTGGATTATCCGCCACCATAGGCAGCCCGGAGAAGGTTGCAAAGTTCCTTGTTGGATCTGATAATCAGGTGGAAATAGTAAAGGTCCCCGTAGCTCGCTTCATGAAGTTTGAGATCGTCTATCCCGCACCTAAACCTGAAGACTACGATTTGGCTTCAAAGCTTTACACGCATCCCGAAGTGGCGACCAGACTTAGAATTATACGCAGCCTCATAGAAGGACATAACTCGGTTCTCCTCTTCACGAATACTCGCGCCATAGCCGAGGTTTTGGCGAGCAGGTTTAAGGTCTGGGACATCAATTTCCCCGTAAGCATTCATCACGGCTCGCTAGCGAAGCCAGCCAGAGTCGCAGCGGAGCGTGGCCTCAAGGATGGCCAGTTGAAAGGGCTGGTTTGCACATCATCCCTAGAATTGGGAATAGATGTCGGAAGAATCGATCTCTGCATCCAGTATATGAGCCCACGACAGGTCACGCGGCTTCTTCAACGCGTTGGCCGAAGCGGCCATAGGGTCGGACGCTTGTCTAAGGGCGTTATCGTTACGATGGACTCGGATGACACGCTGGAGGCGCTGGTGATCGCGCGGAGGGCGTATCTGGAAGAACTTGAGCCGGTGAAGGTCCCTGAGAAACCGTACGACGTTTTGAACCATCAGATCGTTGGGCTTTTCACCCAGCTTAGAAGGTGGGACTTTGAAGAGATCCTCAAGCTCTTCAAGAATGCTTACCCGTACAGAGACTTGACGGAAGAAGATCTGGTGAAGGTCTTAACATACATGAGTACGAGGTACCCGAGACTGGCTTGGGTCTCCTTTAACGATAAACAGGCCGTGAAGCCCAAGGAGACTAAGGAAGTCTACCAGTATTACTATGAGAATCTGTCAATGATCCCTGACGAGAAGAAGTACTTGGTCATAGACGAGACGAATAACGTTCCCGTGGGAGTTCTAGATGAAGCCTTCGTTGCCGAACATGGTGAGCCGGGAATAAAGTTCATTGTCCGTGGAAGCGTCTGGAAAATCCTTGAAACATATGGGGACAAGATCTACGTGAAGCCGCAAGACGATCCCACAGGAGCGGTTCCGAGCTGGGTGGGCGAAGAGATCCCGGTGCCGTTTGAGGTGGCGCTGGAGGTGGGAGAGATCAGGGCCTTTGTTGAGGATCAAATGATGAAGGGTGCAAGAGCAGAAGACGCAGCAAAGTCTCT
>CAYZTF010000022.1:0-7580 GCA_964481305.1 uncultured Candidatus Bathyarchaeia archaeon
CTTAACCGAAAAAATCCGACCACTATAGATGTAACTACTCACCTCGACCACAACCAAATATAGCCTTTTAGCAACCTATTTCAAAATCTTAAAAAAGTATCCTTAAGCCAATTATAAGTGTTTGATCCATGCTGAGCACGATAAGCGTTTTCAAAGCTGAAGACAGACTTTCACCGAGATACATCCCTAAGACACTCCCCCACAGGGACAATGAAATCAACCTTTTACTGGACCTTTTCAGAGACACTCTGGAAAACATCTCTCAATCGCACCTGAAAACGGTACAAATCATAGGAGGCGTCGGTACCGGGAAGACATGCACCGACACCCGTTTCGCGCAGATTCTTCGAGAACAGGCCAAGGATAGAGGAATAGACCTCAAACATGTTTACGTCAACTTGAAGCTGCAGGGCAAGAGTAAGGTTGTCTTGTACCGAAGCATCTTGGATCAGGGTGCGCCTGAAGCATATTCAACGAGTCTGAGCGCGGAGGAGATGCTCCGACAACTTGTAAAATACCTCCAAGACGAGAAGAGATATTTGCTAATATCGCTGGACGAAGTAGACTACTTCTTGAAGCAGGCCGACCAACACATCATCTACGATCTTACAAGGCTAAACGAGTTCTATCCTGGAAGGCCTTGCGGCGTCATTGGTCTTATCGTCATTGCAAGAAACACGGAATTTCGTAAACAGTTGGACAAGGCCGAATTGAGTACCTTAGGCATGAATTGCATCGAGTTTAAGCCATACACTGCCCCGCAAATAGTTGACATCCTAGAGCAAAGAAGCAAGGAAGCCTTCAAAGAAGGCGCAGCTTCAGCGGAAGTTATAGCATACATAGCCGACATAACTGCCAGTCCTCCCGTGAATGGGGACTTGCGATATGCTCTAGATCTACTTCTCTATTCGGGACATCTAGCGAACAATCTAGGCGAGAAACACGTCACATTGGAACACGTCCGCAAGGTTCATGGCAAGATATACCATCCCATAACCTCGGAGGAGATTCAAAACCTACCAGAAGAGGAGAAATACGTGTTGCTAGGAATCGTACGTTCGTTAAAACTTGAGGGAACGCCCTACGTGTCGCTCAGAGACATAAGAAAGGCCTACGGCGTCGTCTGCGAGGAATACAATGTTACGAAAACAGAACATTTAGAGGAAGCTATTCAAGACCTGCACGATAGAGGAATCATCGATGTCAAGTCCTTGACAAAGATAGGCATAAGCGGCTTACCCGCGGAGGACCTATCCCGATTCCTAGACAACCTTATCGAACGCGTGAAAGGCGGTATGTCCAATTGCTAAACACAGACGAAGAACTCGAGGCCGGACTCGGAAGCATCGGAAAGCTCAGAATCATGCGCGTATTGGCTAGAAGGAAAGATGAAGCCTACACAAAATATGCTCTAGAAAGGGCCACCGGACTGAAACCAGTCGACATGAGAAACGACCTGAAAACTTTAACTCAGATAAACTGGGTCAAGGAGTATCCCTACCGACCGAAGAAATATAGGATAAATACGGATAATCCGACTGTATCTCATTTGACAGATTTCTTCATCAAGGCGAGATATGTTTAGGACCCCCCTCCCCCCCGGGGTACGTGGTTGTATAAATAGACGCCAGAAGAGATCTTTGGTTGAATAGTCGATTTTCGGGGGACATGGTTTTTGCAAGACCTAAAAATTACGGATATAGGCGGAGTAGGAGAAAGCACGGCCGGCAAGCTTAGAGACGGGGGCTTCACCAATGTTGAGGCTATAGCCGTAACTCCCATCAGAGAGCTTATTGAGAAGACGGGAATAGGGGAAAAGACGGCGATAGAGATCTCAAGTAAAGCCAGAGAACTCTTGGGTTTGGACTTTACCACGGCCATGGAACTCTACGAGAGGAGAAAGGAGGCACTCAGGTTGACTACCGGGAGCAAAAACTTAGACGACCTATTGATGGGTGGAATCGAGACCCAGACAATCGTTGAACTAATCGGCGAATTCGGATCCGGCAAGAGCCAGATCTGCATGCAACTCTGCGTGACAGAGCAGTTGCCCATAGAAAAGGGCGGTCTAGGAGGGAAGGTCCTCTTCTTAGATACAGAGGGAACATTTTATCCACGCAGAGTATACGAAATTGCTCAAGCCCGCGGATTAGATCCTGACCAAGTGCTCAAGAACATAATATACGCTAGATGCTACAACAGCGACCACCAGATTCTCCTCGCAAACAGGGCATTCAAAGTAGTAGGAGAAGAAGGCGTCAAACTCGTCATCGTTGACAGCCTCATTAGTCACTTCAGGGGAGAATATATCGGAAGGGAGTGCCTGTCCGAAAGGCAGCAGAAGCTGAACGATCATGTTCACAAGCTCTTGAGGCTGGCCGAAGCTTACAACTGCGCGGTCGTCATTACAAACCAGATTCAGTCAAACCCAGCATCGTTCTTCGGCGACCCCAATAGACCCGCAGGCGGAAACATAATAGCCCACGCGTCTACACATCGCATCTATCTCAGAAAGAGCAAAGGGAACACCCGCATAGCAAAGGTAATTGACAGCCCCTGCCTACCCGAGGAGTCAACAACCTTCGTGATCACATCCAACGGCATAGAGAACGTAGAAAACGGAGACGAAAGCGAGGCTTAATGGCCTCAACCTCTCGCCGAAATGAAACTCCGTGTCAGCAGGATACACGGATACGACAAGTTAATTGGTGGCGAATTAGCGACCAAAACATTTCGTATTTTTCAAGACCGTAAAATCCTTTCAGCTTCTCTTAAGCTGTCAAAGTCGTTCACATTATGGAAGGTATAGAGTTTCGGGTCTATCGTCGCGATTACGATTGTGGATAGATAAAGTACGTTTTTAAGTCTTGAAATCATCGCTCTCAAGTTCAGGTTTCCTTCCTTGAAGGCTTCGACAGCAGCATTGTAAGCTGTCTTGGCTACGTATATCGCTTGAAGAGGCTCGATCTGACGATTCGGCCACCTAGGCACGACAGCGTCTCTTCCAAGGGAGAGACCTATTAGAAGAGATAGAAGGTCTCTCGAAATCAAGGGCGTGTCGCAGGACAAAAGTAGGGCATATTCACTAGTAGCGTTGTGAAATCCCGTCAAGGCGCCTATTAATGGGGATCTCTGGTCCAATTCATCCTTGACGATTCTAGCAGAATTGTCAAAAAGCTTTGAGTATCTTTCCGATTGTTCCTTGTTGCTCACTACTATGAGAGTCTCCTGTACAATCGGAGCTACTTTATCTATCACGTGCCTTATGATGGGTTTCCCCATCAATTCGACGAGTCCTTTGTCCCTTCCGAGTCGTTTTGAGAATCCGCCCGAGAGGATGATAGCAGAGCATTCCAAAGCTTCTCCTTCCAACTACAGGAACAGCTCTTTCTCCTTCGGCCTCAGGAGCGCGGTCGACTTTGCAGTTTCGCTTGGTCGATACGAGTAACCTCTGACTATGGCCACGGGAATTTTCTCTCGAGCCTGACCGATGACAAGTTCTGCAGCGGACGCTAGTTCGTCCACTATAGCGGTTTTCTTGACCCTCAGAGTGTAGTCGAATAGGTCCTTCTCACCTCTAAGGTCAAGCAAGGGATCGATCCCTGATGAACCGATCGCAACATCGATGTGGCCATCGCGTAACGGTCTTCCGAAGGTGTCCGAGATGATAATTGCAACCGATCTATCCGTCAACGACTTGATTCTTTTTCTGATCCTGTAAGCAGACTCGTCAGAATCTTCCGGGAGTAAAACGGCATGGCTTCCACCAGAAACGTTAGATACATCAATGCCAGAGTTGGCGCATGTCCAGCCCTGTTTTGTCTCAGTTATCAGGTGACCATTGACCATTCTAACGATAGATTTAGATTCGCGCAATATTAGTTCAATCAGTTGAGCGCTCTTCTTAGAGCGTCTGGACATTGTCTTTGCAAGTTCCGAAGGTTGGACATTTTTCAAAGCAACAATTCTGCCTTCAGACTTTGAGACTATCTTCTGAGCGATGACTATGATATCTCCGTCTTCGATGGGTGTCCCCTGTCTTTGAGCCGCTTTACAGACAATCTCTCCGAGGTCGTCATTCTTATTTATCATTGGAATAGCCGTAATACCTATTATCGTCACTTTTGGCACCGAATTCTTAAACCGATTGGATCCCATGCATTCACCATCGATTCATAGAATTGCGAAAAGACCGTATTCTACCTACAGTAGACGCTTAAAAGAGGTTTGCTACGCAAGCAAAGTCTATTTTAGAATTATTCTTTCAGGATGAGAGTATATGTTCATTCTCGGGCCCCTTACGAAGCCTATTAGTGTGATGTTCGTCGTCTTTGCGATTTCAATACCGGAGTCTATTGCTGCAGCGATTGAGGCGATAATTGGGATCCGGACCCTTGCCGCTTTAAGTACTATGTCTCCTGTTAATCTACCCGTCAACGTGAGAAACGTCTCTTTGAAGTTTTGCCTTTTCATAGTAAGGAGCCCGATGACCTTGTCAACAGCGTTATGCCGTCCGATATCCTCAGCGAAGGCGACCGGTTCACCATCAGGGAAGTTTAGGGAAGCAGCGTGAACCCCTCCTGTTCTTCTGAAGGTTTTCGCGAGGAGGTTCAGACTTCTAATCGCCTTGAGGATGGCCTCAGCCCTGACCTTCATGTCGTTCTCAATCTTTGGAGGGGCTATTCTGTCGGTGAGTTTCGTCAGGGGCCAATAGTCTTGTGGGCTGCATGAAGATAGAACTATCCGGATGAACGGAGTCGACGCCGATAATCTTCTTTGAAGATCTATCTCGGGCTTCAACAATATCCGAATTTTTCCGTCTTCCGACTGTTTTATCTCTCTAACTTCATCCAAGGAGTTCACGACACCTTCAGAAATCAAATGTCCAACGGCCAGCTCAACTTCCAGTCCAGGCGTGCAGAAAATCGTCACGTAATGGGTCCTATTCAACATAATGTGAAGCGGCCTCTCAACGGCCACCAGATCCCATAAAGAGTCGTCTTTTCCGAGATTGATCCTCAGAGAGTGGATTTCAACCCTCTTCGTATCTTCTTTTTTGGTAGGTTTCATACCTTTTTCACTTTAAAGTGGTTCTGCGAACTCATTTAGCTATCTTTTCATTTAGGTAAACGCATATCAGATAGCGACGTTGGATAAATCGCTAGGCGAAAACGGTCCGTTATTGGTCTATTGTCGATTCTATCAAGCGATGTGGTAATGAAGACGCTGGAGACGCTTTTCTAACAGAAAAGCATGCTACAGATTACATAATCGGATTATCTCCAAAAGCAGAGACAAATTGATTTGGCTCAGTTCTCCTAACCTTTGACAAGGTGGCATGCTGCGCAATGGTTTTCCTCTATCTCTATCAGCTGGGGCTCCACCTCGGAGCACTTGGCGAAGGCGTAAGGGCAGCGTGGATGGAAACGGCAACCTGCAGGCACTTGTATTGCTGAAGGGACTTCGCCTTTGAGTTCAACAGTCTCCCGCTTTCGCTCAGGATCTGGAACCGGAACAGCTGACAACAAAGCCTTCGTGTATGGGTGGAGAGGATTTGAGAAAACCTCCTCTTTATCGCCTGTCTCCACTATTTTCCCGAGATACATTATGGCTATTCTGTCCGAAATGTATTTTGCCACAGCCAAGTCGTGGGTAATGAAGAGATAAGTAAGACCAAACTCCTTACGCAGCTCCATCATTAGGTCGATAAGTACTGTTCTGATGGAAACATCGAGCATGGACACAGGCTCATCTGCAACAATGAACTCCGGCCTTAAGATAATAGATCGGGCTATGGCAACCCGCTGCCTCTGACCGCCACTGAGTTCATGAGGATACAAGTCGACGAATCGCTCGGGAGGGGTTAAGCCCACCTTTTCGAGAATCTCCAAAACTCTGTTCCTCTTATCTACCCCGGTCGCCAAGCCATGAATCTCTAACGGATGACCTACAGCTTCACCTATCCTCATTCTAGGGTTAAGAGAAGCATACGGGTCTTGGAAAACAATCTGTATCCTTCTCCTGAGCAATCTAAGCTCTTCAGATCTGAGTCCCGCGATCTTCGTACCATCAAACAGTATCTTGCCTCCGCTGGGGTTCATAAGCATTGCAAGAATCATTCCAGTCGTAGTTTTCCCGCACCCACTTTCACCGGCTAAGGTAAAGACTTCGCCTTCATTTATCGAGAAACTTACGTCGTCTACGGCTTTCACATAGCTTGATGTTCGAGTGAACAACTTCTCGAAAAAGCTCTTCTGAACAGGAAAGTACTTCTTCAGGTGTTCGACATCAACGATTACACTCATTGCTCCAAACCCCCATAAAGAAAGCATCTGACGCAGCACCCGTTTTCGAGTTCTACCATCGACGGTCCTTTCATGTGACATACTTTCATGGCTTGAGGACATCGAGGCCAAAATCGGCAACCGCTAGGAAGGTCCAGCAAATCTGGAGGTGAGCCGGTAATGCTCTCCAGTCTCTGGTCAGCTAACTCTATATTCGGTACGGTTCGAAGAAGACCCTGCGTGTAAGGATGCTTTGGATCATTGTGCAAAGAAACACTATCTGCGCATTCGACAAAGTTACCGGCGTACATAACGATAACTTTCTTACACCTTTCCAGAACAACACTTATGTCGTGCGTTATTAGGATGAGCGCCATACCATGAGCGTCGCACAAATCCCTCAACAGATCCATGATTTTCGCCTGAACTATGACGTCCAGCGCGGTTGTAGGCTCATCTGCGATTACTATGTCTGGGTTCAGAGCAATCGCCAAGGCTATCATTATGCGTTGCCTCATCCCTCCGCTAAATTGATGTGGGTAGTCATTAATGCGCTCAGTGGAAATACCAACATCGTCTAAAGCAGCCTCTGCAAATCTAAGCGCCTCTTCCCTGCTGACATTAGGCTTGTGAGTTTGTATCAATTCAACGAGATGCTCTCCAATCTTCTTAACGGGATTCAAAGAGGTCATGGGGTCTTGAAAGACAAACGCGATTTTTTCTCCCCGAATGGAGCGCATCTCTTCCTCAGAGTAGCCCACAACGTCTTTTCCACCAATCCTTATGTGGCCTCCCACGATTGACCCCTGGGTCGGAAGAAGACGCACAAGGGAGTGGCCAAGGGTAGATTTTCCCGAGCCAGATTCGCCGACCAGACCCAGCATTTCACCCTTGTCCAGAGCAAAAGATACGTTATCAACGGCTCTGATGATCCCTCTTCTGGTCCAATACTCCACAGTCAGCGAATCTACTTCCAGCAAAGGCAAGAAAACCGCCTCATTGTTCCAGTCTTGGGTTTAGCAACTCACTCAACCCTTCCCCGATGAGCGTGAAACCCAGTGCTAGAAGAATGATCATGATGCCCGGAAACGTTATGACCCACCATGCGCCGCTGGGGAGAAGGGCTCTTCCATCCGTTAAGTCCCATCCCCAGTCCGGGATGTCCTTCGTAACTCCCAAACCAACAAAAGTCAAACCCGCGGCTGTAAGCGTCGCGTCGGCAAAATTAACTGTGGCTACGGACAATATCGAGGGAACCACGTTTGGCAGAATGTAGCGGAAGAGTATCGTATACCA
>CAYZTF010000023.1:0-6016 GCA_964481305.1 uncultured Candidatus Bathyarchaeia archaeon
TTGAAGGTCTCGAAGAATGAACGCCCATAATCCCTAGACTTGGAGGAAGGCACTTGCTCCACAATCCTCCTCAATTCTTCGTCATCTTCACACCTGACCGCGAAGAAGGTTTCTCCGCCATAGAGCAACGCGTCGTTCGTCCTGCCCATGGCTCTCTGAAACTTTGGATGTACAGGAGCGATCGGAGCGCATCCAGAGCCGTAGAGAACAAGCTTGGGATCGAAGCCAACGTCCAACAGTTTGTGGAGGCCGGTCTCCACGATCCGGCCGGAGATCTGTGTGGATCCGGCGAGGCTGGACGTCGAAGCCAATATTATGTACAAATCTTTCGGCTCGACATTGCAGGCGCTGGAAACGTATTCGACGACAGCTTCGTCAGGCTTCTGCGTCGTCTCCAGTACAATGACAGCGGTGTTCGCTTCGTCTCTGTAACCGATTTTCTCATACAGCTCTTTCGGTTTCAGGGCCAAGGCTCTAGCTGGTCCAGAGCCCATCGCAAAGAACTTTTCAACCTTTATCTGCCACCCCGCAAACTGGGACCCTAAAAGTGCGACGGAGGGATGATCGGTCGACACAACCACTACAGGCAGACTCATTTCTCCGTACTGCTTCCAAGTCATACCGACGGAGCCTAAGCCGCCGAGACAGACCTCCGTCAAATATCGGCCAGCTAAGTATCCTCCTGAAGCCTCCACTCCAGCGTCTATGATCGTGCCCTCATCTACCTTGTAAACGCTTACCCCTATCTCGTCCTGTTTGGCAATCATTTCCTCAACTATTCTCGACGCCCTAACATTGACACTGACCTGCATATCCCGTACCTCAAGGAAGATACTTTTCAAATATTTTCAGATGTTCGTTCTTCTCCTTAGAGACGAATATCTTGCCGTCCCCTTTCTCCGTCACGTCACCGACAAACAGATAGAAAGGCCCTGTGACCTTTTCTTCACCTACCTTGACCGTAGGCCTGATGTCGTCGATGAGGAAGCTGGGCAAAATGGAAGGAGTTCTTCCAAGCAGAACAACCCTGCCACCGGTCATACCCGCCCCGATCATGCCTTCGGCGTCGCCTCCAATGAGTATCGTGCCTCCGCTCAGATGTATTCCCGCGAAGATTCCTACGTTTCCGCCGACCCGTATCATTCCATCCTCCATCCAACAGCCCGCCTCGCTTCCAACACTCCCGTGAACAACGATGGATCCTCCTGCCATGCCTCTGTGACTTCCTCTGGGGCCCGAGGCCAAGAAGTCTCCGGCCTCTCCTTTGATCTCGATCGTGCCCCCGGTCATACAGGCTCCAGCCCACGATCCTGCGTTGCCTTCAACGATCACGGTGCCTCCCGACATCTCTTCACCAAGATAGAAGCCGACGGAGCCTTTGACAAGGATCTTGCCTCCAGTCATCTCTCGGCCGATTCTCTTAACACCGCTCAGATCGCCTTCCAAGACTATCGACGTTGTCTCGGGCGTTTCTCCTGTTGAACCGTGGATTTCGAAGAGATCTCCCAGCTTGATTCTTCTGTTACCCTCCCAGATGCTGATCGAGGCAACCTCAGAGAGTGATTTACCGGCCAATTTGTCTGGACATATCGCCTCGGCCTCGACAGGAACCTTTGACCGAGCTTTCAGAGCAAGCGAGATTTCCGCCATGTCTTTTCCCGCCTAGAGTTCGGATCTGACCTCCACTGGTTCGGACTTTTCTAGGAACCCTTCTGGAACGCCGTAGTTCCCTATGTTGATCGTATAGTATTCTTTGAACTTCTCAGCAATTTCGGGCATGATGGATTTCGTCAAGTCTTCGGGAACCTTCGGGTTAACCCAGAAAGTCTTGCCCACATCACAGTTGATTATTGTTCCTTCCTTTGCGACCACTTCGCCGTTCTTGATCGTATAAGCCGCTTTGAAGAGCGCTTTTCTAACCCTCTTATAGTCTGCGGATGGGTCCGTCTTCTTCGGATCTATGTCGTAGATGGAGATGTCGGCATCCGCCCCTATGCCCAAGTGACCCTTATTCTTGAGCCCCAAGGCCCTAGCGGTGGCTGCGCGTGTCACTATCGCCAACTCATAGAACGTGTATTCTCGGTCAATGCCAGCAATATTCGATCTCACTCTTGCCAGCCTAGGAAGCTTATCAACCGTCCTCTTCCTGGCCTTCTTACTCATCAGCCAAGCGAAAACCTTAGGATAGTTTATGAACGGTCCGCCGTTTGGGTGATCCGTCGTGAGGAAGATCCTCCAAGGATCCTCTATCAAGAGCGCAAGCTCTAACCCTATGGTCCACATCACAGCATGAACGTAGTTACTTCTCTTGTATTGTATGGGAACAAGCCCGCCACCGGCCTCGACCTCTAGATCCACGTTCATCCATTTGTTCCCCGTGACATTATGAAGCAGGTACTCAAAGGGCCCGTCGCCCGTCATCGTCATCGTCTGGGTGAAGATTATCTGCCCCATATCCATCGTAACATGGTCGTGTGCATTGACGTACCTCGCCACCTCGTCAGCCTTCGAAGAGATGGAGTCCCAGTCCACGCCTCCGTAGCTGTTGAACTGAGCGTGCGTCAAGTGTATTATCGGTCTGTCCTCTACCTGGAGGTCTCGTACGCTGTCCATCGTCTCAATGAGTAGACGGTGGTTTCCAGGCGTCCCAAGACCGTTGGCGTGAACGTGAATCGGGTGGGGCAGATTCAGCATCTTATTGACTTTACACAGGCCTCTCAGAATCTCCCTCGGAGTCACGCTGAAGTTTGGAACCTCATCGTCCAAGCTCTGAACGTTTCCGCCCCAGCCCCAGGCCTCCACGCCGCCGGGATTAACGATCTTGATCGCATAGCCTTTAACCGCCCTGAGAACCCAGGCAACATAGGCGGCGCAC
This sequence comes from uncultured Candidatus Bathyarchaeia archaeon, assembly GCA_964481305.1. GTDB lineage: Archaea > Thermoproteota > Bathyarchaeia > RBG-16-48-13 > JAGMEO01 > CAYZTF01. The sequence goes on from CAYZTF010000023.1 coordinate 2,876, forward strand.
TCCTCAATCTTATCCTCCTTAAGATACTCCATGACTATCCAGTTGTTCCCGAAGCGTATGTAGCACGCCTTGTCGATGATGGGTATATCGTTCAACTCCTCGTGGGTGTGCAGAGTCTTCAGCGGCGGGGACGCGGGTTCGACCACGGTTGTATAACCCATGCCCGCGTAGATGTAGCCTGTGGTAAACGTCGACGGGATGGAGCAGCCTACCCCGGAACGGGTTATCGGGGTCTTGACTTCGCAGTTCCTGAAACATCTCACACACCTTACGCGCGTGCGGTGGTCTTCTGGACAGAAGAGTCTACCAACGTTCACCTTTGGCCCAGCGATGTGGGAGTGGATGTCCACTCCACCGGGCATCACCAACATACCGGAGGCATCGATTACCTCAGCGCTCTTCTCGTTCACCTTATCAACAATTCTGCCGTCTCTGACGCTGATGTCAACCTTTTCACCGTCTATACCATTAATAGGATCGTAAAGGAAGCCGTTCCGAATCAGCAGCTCCATATTGTCACACTCCTTTGAGTCTTCTAACTTCTTGCAAGACCTTCTCCAGGACCTGTACATCGTCCAGTACACCCGCCGGAGGACTCACAACCTTCTTCAGAATCTTCGGAACGGCGTCCATACGGTAGGCGGTTCCCTCCGCCTCAATGCCGACGAGGGATGTAGGAATCACGACCTCGGCCACCATAGAGGTCAAAGACGGACGAGGATCGATCACAGCAACCGGGATCTTAACCAAGTTCTTAACCGCCGCCTGCGGGAAGTTTGAGACAGGATCCGAGGCCACAACAAGCGTCGCGTCGCACTCTCCCCTGCTCAAGATGTCGAAGGCGGTGGTGTCGCCGGGATTGTATCTGGGGTATCCGTGCGTGAACTCGACCGCGTAGGGGTAGCCCGTCTGCCAAGTCGTGACCTCGTCGGCGCCGGCCACGTTGAAATGTCCCCTCATCGGCATTATCAGGAACTTCGTTCTCATGTTGAGGTCTCGAACAAGTGAGAGGGCGGCCTCTATGTTCCGCTCCTTGCCTCTGCTCATCGTGAGACCTAGGCCGTAGAAGATGACGCCGTACTGGCAACTAATAAGGAGGCCGGCCAACTCCTCAATCTTCTCCTTGGGAACACCGCCTACGCTGTCCTGCTCGATCTCCTCAAACCTTATGGCCATCCGCAGCGCGGAGAGAAGCTCGTAATCCTTGTTAGGCTCAATCTGGATGAAGAGGTCGGCCTGCCTAGCGGTGTGCGTTCTTCTAACATCCACAACCACCAGCTTCCGCTCACTACGATCCAACCTGAACTTGCCTTTCGTGCCAACGGTGTAGCGGGCGAAGTGTCTGGGATGAGCGTGTACCGGGTTTGAGCCCCAGTAGACGATCAGGTCAGCCCTATTCTTCACGTCGCCAAGGGTGCACGTGGATTCTCCAACATCCTGAACGCCGAGGACCGAAGGACCGTGACAGGTGGTAGTCGTATTGTCTACGACGCCGCCCAGCTCCTCCGCCAACTCGATGCCAACCCTCAACGCTTCGCAGCTCGTCGAACTCCATCCGTAGAGCAGAGGATACTTTGAGTCAACTAGAATCTCTGCGGTTTTCTCAATCGCTTCTTCCAGTCCTGCTGGTACGAGTTCGCCGTTCTTCCGAATCATTGGAGAGGTGAGACGATCCTTGTCGTAGTTCTGGAACTTGACCATGCTGATCGCGCAGGCGTTCTTGACCTTGGTGATCCTGCCGCCTTCGACGGTGGCCTCGAGGTCGTCGCAGAGGCAGCCACAGAAGGGACAGACAACGTCTTCGAAGACACTCAACCCTCTACACCCCGTACTGCTCCTTCAGAAGCGTCTTAACATCAGGAACCTCTTTGCCCTCAGCCGCCTCAACCTCGGCAGGTATACCCTTCATCGAAGCCATGCCCGTCCCATGGGTCTTCGGCTCCATAACCACATTTGCCCATGGTCCGTAAGGCATGAAGATTATTCCTGGGTGCGGCGCCTGAGTCGACGCCTCGCATCTCACTATGACGTTTCCGAACTCGGTGGAGACGCGTACGCTTTCGCCGGATTTCACGTCCAGCGTCTGGAGATCCAACGGGTCGATTTCGCAGATGGCTACGCTTTGCTTATACTTTTCGGAGGTCTTCCCTATCTCCTTGGCTTGACCCTGGGCCAGGCTTCTCCCAGTTACCAAAGTCACCTTTAGCTTAGTCAAGCCTTCTCACGGCTTTACAGGCTTCTCGTCAAGCTTCCTCTTCTTCAACGCCGATCCGTCAGGATGGTGAGGCGACCGTAGTACGGCGTCTCCGCCTTTTTCCATCTCTCTCGCCTCGTCTGCCAGCTTCGCAGCATTACGCATCATCTCGTGAGCCGCGGCAACGATCGGAGTGTATCTTTCCCGCTCTTTGACTACGAAGCATCCTTCAGCCGTCAAGTCTGCTACCCGCCTCGAGATTTCGTAGGCAGCCATCGCCTTTGATCTGGCGTAAGGATTCTGGAAACCGGCGGCGTGGACCGCCATCTCTTTGTCGACGACTATTCTTGGCAGAGTGATTCCCTTACCGTTTTTTACGGCTTCTATGACCTTATCCAGTTCCTGGAAGACGACGTTGAAGACGCCCGTGACCGCCAACACTCTGAGTATATCGGCGTTGTAGAGGGCCATTTCGGTTGAGTCTAGGAACTCTCTTCTGGCGCCGATCATGGCATCGGCATCTATTATAATGTAGCCAAATCCTCTGTCTTCCAGATCCTTCACTATCTTCTTAGTTGGACCGTCGGAGATGACTATTGTAGGAAAACCTGCAGATGACAGTATCTCTCTTCCCTTCTTCGGGCCTTGTAGCGTTGCGTTGGGGCTTATGAATAAGGCAAAGTCCGGAGTGAAGGCGGTAATTGCTTTTGCCACATCCTCGCATTGCTCCATGCCCATCTTCGCCCCAGCCCCGACGACCCTGACTTCTATGTCTTCTCTCTCCGCCCTCTCGTCTAGCAGAAACTCGAGAAGCGGCATCGTGCCGATGCCTCCAGCTTTCACGATCCCAATCTTAACGATCTTGGCCAATCTGCTTCTCCTCCTAATCGAGCATTTTAAGCAAAATCGCTTATTCTGTATGCTGTAATTTTCTATATAAGCGTCAT
>CAYZTF010000023.1:6116-7563 GCA_964481305.1 uncultured Candidatus Bathyarchaeia archaeon
TGAGAACTCTTTTGAAGTACAGAAAGTTCGGTAGACTCGATTGGAACGTATCGGCGCTTGGATTTGGGGCTATGAGGCTACCGGTAATCGGTGAAGATCAAGGCAGTATAGACGAGACCGAAGCGATCAGGATGATCAGATACGCCGTGGACCACGGCGTCAACTATATCGATACTGCCTATTCTTACCATAGCGGAAACAGTGAGACCGTGGTGGGGAAAGCTCTCGAAGATGGATACCACGAGAAGGCGAAGGTAGCGACGAAGATGCCCGCTTGGATGGTCAACTCCAAGAAAGACATGGACAGGTTTTTAGACGAACAACTTAGAAGGCTGCAGACCGACCAAATTGAGTTCTATCTCCTTCACGGCCTCGATAAAGAGCGTTGGTTCAAAATGCAGAGCCTAAACGTGCTCGAATGGGCGGACGACGCCATCGCGGATGGCAGAATCAGATATCTAGGATTCAGTTTCCACGACAAATACGATGTTTTCAAGGATATAGTTGACGGCTATGACGGATGGACATTATGCCAGATCCAGTACAACTATATGGATGCAGATTATCAAGCCGGAACAAAGGGACTGAAATACGCAGCCTCTAGAGGTCTAGCCGTTGTGATAATGGAGCCCAACGCAGGTGGCTTGCTCGCTGTCAAACCACCACCGGAGGTTCAAGCAATATGGGAGGAGGCGAAGATCAAGAGGACACCAGTCGAATGGGCTCTTCAATGGGTCTGGAACCACCCTGAGGTCTCCGTCGTTCTAAGCGGCATGAGCGCTATGAATCAAGTTGTCGAGAATGTAGAATACGCCAGCCGCTCAGATCCAAGCACACTTACCGAGAAGGATTTGAAGCTCATTTCCAGAGTACGCAAAAAGTATCTTGAGTACGGCTTTGCAGGATGCACGGGCTGCAGATATTGTATGCCATGCCCAAATGGCGTGGACATCCCAGAAGTCCTAGCCATTTACAACGAGTACTACAGGAAGCGTGGAGACACGAAAGCGCAGCAGGAAGTCGTAAACAAATACAGTGAGATGATCCCTCCCGAAAAAAGTGCTAAACAATGCGCTAAATGCGGAGAGTGCGAAGATAAGTGTCCACAGCAGCTACCGATCCGTAACATGATTGCAAGGGCAGTTCGAAGATTTGAAACAGGTTAAGAAGTAAACAAACGGTCGAATACTTATTTTGGTCGACGACGTGATTTTATCATTATGATTGACACCCACTGTCACCTCGAGCAGACAGACTATAACATGGATCGGCACGCAGTCGTAGAGCGATGCAGAAAAGTGTTGGATGCGGTGATAACATCTTGCGCACACCCTAAAGATTTCGACTTGACAATGCAGCTTGTGGAAAGTTACCCCAACTTTATCCACGCAGCCACAGGCATACATCCAGAGTATCTGAAGGACGTTTCTGAAAAGCAGAAAGACGC
>CAYZTF010000024.1:0-7451 GCA_964481305.1 uncultured Candidatus Bathyarchaeia archaeon
AAGCTTTTCAAACCGGGATCTTTCTCCCGTCTGCCGCGGTCTTGTATTTTCCAAAGTCTGACGACTTTCTAAGGATCTCGCTGGTGAAGACGGGGCCGTCTTTACAAACTCTTAGACCGAGGGGGTCGAGGACGCAGTGGCCGCACAGCCCTAGTCCACATTTCATGTAGCGTTCCAGACATGCTTGGATGCGCGTCTTGTGGTTTTCTGCGATATTGAAGACTTTCAGCATCATGTCCTCGGGGCCACAGGTGTATATCACGTCGAAACTACGTTTCCCTAATAGGTCTTTGAGTACGTCGATTACGGTTCCATGTACGCCGTAGCTTCCGTCGTCGGTCGCTACGTGAACCTCGTGGCTGGCGACTGCGTATGAGTTGATTGTTTTGATGAAGGGGAGGGCTGCTTTCGTCTTCGCCCCAGCGATTATCGTAGCTTTAACTCCTCTTCTTGAGAGAGCCTCTGTCAGCGGCATCAGTGGGGCGAGACCTATGCCCCCGCCGACGACTAATGCTTCTCCTCCGACAGTTTCGAAGCCGTTTCCGTACGGTCCTCTCACGCCAACCTGTTCACCTGGAGCTTTCGAGCATAGGATGTCTGTTGCTTCTCCGACTTTTGCAACTGTTATGCCCGAATGGCCCTTATGATCTGTCAGCGATAGGCTTAGGGGGATCTCGTCTACTCCGAGGATCCAGACCATGACAAATTGGCCGGGTTTGGCTTTTGAACAGCGTCTGTCTCGGAAAAGGATGGTTTTGATTCCGGAGGCTTCGCGTTTGGTCTCAACTATCTCCACGATCCTCGTTTGATCAGTATCGATGTGAGAGGCCAACGATCTCTTGCACCTCTTTGTAGCCTTTATTTTTGAGATAGTTCTGTATCCCTGACGCTACAGATTTGAAGATCTTCAATTCCTTTTGAGCGATCGCGGTACCGATCTGGACGACGGTGGCGCCTGCCAGAAGTAGCTCTATTGCGTCCTGCCAGCAGGCTATTCCTCCACATCCTATGACGGGTATTTTTACTGATTTTGAGATCTCGTATACGCATCGGACGGTTATCGGCTTTATCGCGGGGCCGGAGAGGCCGCCAGTCTTGTTTGCTAGTATTGGGCGGCCGGTCTCTATTTCTATGGCCATGGCTCTCACGGTGTTTATTGCCGTTACGGCATCGGCGCCTGCGTCCTCGGCAATCTTGGCTGTTTCAGCGATGTCTGCAACGTTTGGAGAAAGCTTTACTACGGTTGGCACAGTTACGGCGGATTTCACTGATTCGACTATTTCGGACAGGAGGCGTGGATGCTGACAGATCTCGGAAATCCCTTTAACATGGGGACAGGAGGCGTTGAGTTCCAGTGCATCGGCGCCAGCTTTCTCAGCTTCCCGAGCTACTTCAACGAACTCCTGTGGATTGGAGCCGAAGACGCTGACGACGAGTGGGATCTCTAAAGTTTTTAAGGCGATTATGTCTCGGGAGAAGGCTTTGATGCCGGGGTTGGGAAGACCCATCGCGTTTAAGAGGCCGCATCTGACATCAGCCACGGTGGGGTTGGGATATCCTGCGCGTGGTTCTGGCCCTATGGACTTTGTTACCACGGCTCCGGCTCCGGCTTCGGCGACCCTTCTGAGAAGTGAGGCTGAAATTCCGAGAACTCCCGCCGCGAGCATGGTTGGATTTCTAAGCTTTAGTCCTGCGATCTCGACAGTCAGATCAGGCTTCAAGTGACGACCACGCTTTGTTCCAGAAGGTTTATTCAAACGCTTAGATAAAGGTTAGAGGTGCATCTGAGAAGGAAGGTTTGTTTTGAAGACCTGGATCGTTGAGAGCGTTATCGGGATCTTCGGCTTCGAAGAAGACGGCAGCTTGGTCGGTAGTGTTCCGTTTCCTAAAGATGTTGAGAAGATCGCTGATAAGTTGAAGAGGATACGGGTAGGAGAGACGGTTGAGGAGTTGGTCGATCTGGTGACGCGACTGAAGGAGATGGGCTATGACCGATTCGTCTTTGAGAGCGCAGGGCTGGCTAAGAGGGTGCGTGAGGAGTTGGGCGTTGAGGTGGATGTGGAGAAGTCGAGCAGGGCTGCTGAAGTTCTTAGAAGAAGCCTAGGCGTGAAAGCGGTGGAGATTGGGTATGTAGCTAGGCCTGAAGAGGTCACACAACTCCTCCACAACGTCTCGATTTCGCTGGCTAAGACGGATGTGAAGAGAGCGGTTGAGAAGAGAGATCAGCTTGCCGTTCAAGCTGTTTCGGCTTTGGACGATTTTGACAGGACGTTGAACCTTTTCTCGAACCGGCTTCGCGAGTGGTATGGCCTCCATTTTCCAGAGCTTGGCAACCTTGTTGAAGACCAGGAAGCTTTTCTGAGACTGATCGCCGATTTGGGAGATAGAAGTAATTTTGACGAAGAATGCCTTGAGAAATTGGGGTTTCCTAAAGATAAGGCGAAGAAGATTTTGCGTTCAGCCGAGGCTTCTATGGGAGCCGTGATCGCCGCGAATGATATTGAGCAAATCCGTTTGATCTCACGTGAGACTCTGGAACTACATAAGGCTAGGGAGAACATAGAGAAATATGTGGACGAGACGATGAGCACGGTTGCCCAGAACATTCAAGCCCTCGTAGGCTCGACGCTGGGTGCGCGTCTGATTGCTGCCGCGGGTGGGTTGGAAGGTTTGGCGTCTAAGCCGTCGAGTACGATCCAGGTCTTGGGGGCGGAGAAGGCTCTCTTTAGGTCGCTTAAGACTGGGTCGAAGCCGCCTAAGCACGGCTTCATCTTCCAGCATCCTCAGATCCGGCAGGCGCCTTGGTGGCAGAGGGGGAAGATTGCTAGGGCGTTGGCGGGTAGGCTTGCGATCGCGGCGAGGGTTGACGCTTTTTCTGGAGAGTATATAGGCGATAGGTTGCGGGCGGATTTTGAGAAGCGGGTTGAGGAGATCAGGGAGAAGTATGCTGAGCCAGTGGTTGAGGAGGGAAGGAGAGATGGCCGTAAGGGTTCAGCAGCATGAGCGGTTTCTAGGCGTCTATTGGGTGTGGCTGGAGGGCGAGAGAGAGAGGCTTGCCACGCTTAATCTGGTTCCGGGAACGGCGGTCTATGGGGAAAGGCTCGTTGAGTTCGAAGGCGAAGAGTTTCGTTTGTGGGATCCTTATCGCAGCAAGTTGGCCGCGGCTGTTTTGAAGGGTTTGAAGGTGCTTCCGGTTCAGCCGGGGCATCGGGTGCTCTATTTGGGCGCTGCCTCGGGTACGACGGCGAGCCATGTTTCAGATCTTGTGGGTGCGGGGGGTAGTGTCTTCTGCGTGGAGTTTGCGGCTCGGGTTTTCAGGGAGCTCGTTGAGAGGGCTTGTAGTCTTAGAGTTAACATGGTTCCGTTGTTTGGTGATGCGAGGTTTCCGGAGAGTTATCGTATGTTTGTTGGGGAGGTGGATGATGTGTACTGTGATGTGGCGCAGCCGGAGCAGGCCAGGGTTTTGGCGGATAACGCGGATATGTTTCTGAAGGCGGGTGGATGGGTGTTGTTGGCGATTAAGGCGAGGAGTATTGATGTGGTGGAGGCGCCGTCGAGGGTTTATGAGAGGGAGTTGGAGGTGCTTCGTGGGAGGGGTTTTGAGGTGGAGGAGGTTTTTGGTTTGGAACCTTATGATCGTGATCACGTTATGGTTGTTGCGAGGTATGTGAGGTAGTTGGGCCGTGGTTTTGGCCGTGGATGTGTGATGGATGCTAGGAAGGATTTAGGAAAGAAAAAGAGGGGGAGGATCAGCGAGCTTATTTCTTGACGTATTCGCGGAATTTTTTGCCGCAGTGTTCGTACATTTTGACGTGTAGTTTTGGGCCTACGTCCCATTCTTTGACGGGTGTGGCGACGTTTGCGCCGCAACTTGGACATTTAGCCATGTTTTCATTTCCTCTTGTTTGTGTTTTTAGGCGTGTCTTCGCTTAAAAGATGGGGTTTAAGGGTATTTAGCGCTTTGGTTCGAGTTTTTTTGAGTGTGTTTTATGAGAAAATTTTGTGTGTTGGGGGAGGGGGGGTAGGCGGCGTTGTTTAGCTTCTTGGTTGAGTCGTTTGATGGTTTTCCAGGATTTTCTTACGTAGTGGGGTAGGGGGCCTTGGGTTATGAGTGTTTTTAGGAATTTGAGGGTTTTTGGGTCGTTGGGGTAGCCGGTGCCTAGGTCGCCGTGTTTTTCGTGTAGTTGTTTGATGTGTTGGTCTCTTCGGACTTTTGCTAGGATGGAGGCGGCGGAGACGGCGGGGTATTTTTGGTCGGCTTTGTGTTCGGAGATTATCTCGGCGTTGAAGGTGAGTAGGTTCTTTATCTGTTGTCCGAAGCGTTCGGGTTTGACGTCGGAGGCGTCGACGTAGGCGAGGTTTGGTTTCAAGGTTTCGATTGCTTTGGCCATGGCTTGGGCTTCGAGTAGGTTGAGTCGGTGCAGCCTCTTGCCCGTTAGGACGATGTGGTCGATCTGGGCGGGGCTGAGCTCGATGTAGGAGTATCCGGTAGCCAGCGTCTCGATTTGGGCGGCCAGCGCCTCTCGGCGTCGGGGGGAGAGCATCTTCGAGTCCTTTACACCCAGCGCCTTCAGGGCGTCGAGCTGGTCCTCGCGGAAGAGGGCGCCGGCTATTATGAGGGGGCCGACGACGGGGCCTTTGGGGAAGCCGGACGGGCGTCGGGCTTTCTCCCCGCGTCGTCGACGCCGCAGATCAGTCTGCTGGAGGTTTTCTCACCGGCCAATCTCTTGGAAGATCACACTCCACAAGTATCGACAAGCAGGCTTTCTAGTAGATGAGGTTTTTCTATCAAAACATTGTTCAATTGGTTAAAGGCTTCACCCTTCTGTTTTCTCCGTGTAGTCTGCTGGGTCTGACTCTCTGACAGACGTTTGATCAACGTCGAGAATGTATATGGTGTGGAGGTGGGCGTTCTTTATCTCCTCCGCGTTCACAGGCGGGTTACTGTAGTATAGGTCGCATAGGCTTTTGATCTCCTGCAGCTCTTCAGAGGTTCTGTATCTGGGAGGCTTCGTTAGGGCGGGATGGATCGGCAAGATGTAGTGAGGCGGGGTTGCGAGACCGAATTTTTCAGCATAGCCGCTGTACCGACATATCTTGCTGGCTATCCTGGCCTTAGAATAGGTTAAGGGGTCTAGCGCGTGCTCGGGTGGAACGTAGCCGGTCTCGATCTCCACGATGAGGCGTCCTAGTCCTTTCACAGCGTAGAGGTCGCAGGAGAGGCTGTTCAGGAGGTGTTCGACCTCGACCTCGTAGCCTCCTAGAATTAGGTGTTTGGCGCAGACGAGCTCCATGACGGAGTGGTTGATCTTTACCAGTCGTTCGGTGTTTAGGCGAATGAGGTCGCCCTTCAAATCCTCAAGCTTTTGTCGGGTGGCGTCGTTGGAAGCCTTATTTAACCTTGTTACCAGTTGGTCTAGGTCCCTTTCAAACTCCTCCACGCTGAGCACCTTACGGACGCGATTTGAATCTGTCTAAAATCTTTTGGAAACCTAATAGAATTGTCAGGGCGGACTCGAAAAACCTTATTAACATCTTTGTGTCTATAATGGGTTTGCCCAAGTTGGGGAGCAAGCTTTAAGCGATTTGCATCGATCCTTGAGCGAACCGGTAGAAACAACTGAAAACCGGGACGCGTCAAAGACAAGCCTCGATGGGTTGGACAAACGTTTGAGGCTTAGGCCCAACTTGGGCGTTTTCATTTATGGGATCAGGCTTCTTTTTAGTAACGTTCATGTTTCTCACAGCTATTTCCCGATACTTGTCTGCGAAAGCAACAGGGCTCCGTTAAGAGAGCATTGCATAGAAACGAAAAAGCTGGAATATACTGGAGATATTTCCGCACGAGGCAGGATTCGAATCCCACCCCGCATCGGCCGTTGAATAGATCAATTGAATCATTCTGACAAAATCTTCCTTACTTCAGAAAAGAATTCTTTTGCCCTTTTCAGGCTTGTCTCCGCGTATCCTCTTTTTACCATCTCGCCCGTATCATACTGAAATCTACTTCTCTTTTCCATCTCCCGCTCATAAGCTACTATAAGCTCGTCGGCATGTTTTTCAAGTCTTCTTACGAACTCCTCTCTTCCAATGAGTTCAAGAGTGGTATCTCTCGCTTCCTCGTAGTCTTTAAGCATCTTGACCAAGCGTTTATTTGAAATGAAGAAGTGTATGAGTGCGTCGGCTGTTACCTTGTGGACAATTCGCCTCCCTACTTTTACGCCGTCACGAGCAAGCATTGCTAAAGCTGCATAGAACATCGAGTAGTAGGAGATAACGATCACCCATATGTACGATTCGAACCCTCTTTCCACTCTTAGGGCCTGCTTTACTCTGTCATCGGTTGAAAGTTCTTGGATGAAACTAGCTGTGCGAAGGGATCTTTCCGCCTGCTCCATGAAAAACGAAACAAACTTCTTGACGTCATGATCTTTGACTCTCAAAAGCCCCTCCGAAAGATACTGCTTTACGTTCCTATTGGCCTCTTCGATCCTTTTTTCATCAATCATAATGTTCGTCCCACCATTGTATAGAATGGCTCAGCTCCGTAAGTCACATATCTTGCCTCCAGAACCTCCTTAGCTACGTTAATCTTGTTCTCACGGAGCATGTCCAAGAATTCCGTGTAAGACACGATAATAGGATGCAGCGTAATGGTGCTCAGTGATGTTGCTGATTTAATAGCTATATCCATGGAAGCCTCAAACTTCCTGTCGGGGATTATGATCAGAATATCTAGATCTGACGCCTCGATCGCTGTGCCCTTAGCATAGGAGCCGAAGACCACCAAGGTAAAAAAAGGGAGCGCAGACCTTGCGATTATATCGGATATTAAAAGATTAACATCCCGATGACTCTGCGCAAAGTCATGCCAGCGAATTGATTCGATTAAAGCTATTATGTGAGGCATCTCAAGGTTCAATCTACATAGCTTAAGGTTAGCCTTTTCCTCCACAATAATGATTTTTTCCTTGATAAGCCTCTTGACGGCTGCATAGACCAGCCTATTGGTCTTGCCTGTCCCTTTAGCTATCTTTAGGATCGTGAAGTCCTTGGTTAGATTCTTGGTAAGAAACTTCAACACTTCTATATCGTTCGGTGTGAGTGTTCTTTTCATATTTATCCCTTAAGGGATAAATACTTAGCCCTTTAAGGATAAATACTTAGCCCTTACTCACCAAATTCGTAGCCTCGCATCAAAACATAATCTGGAAGCTACAGGTTACTGTTAGGAGCACATTGACAGAAAGACGAGAAAAAGAGTTGCTACTCTTTTTCACGCGCGATCGATCCGTCGGGCTTTCTAATCATGTATGATAGTGTTATTGCGGCAGTTTTGATGCTTGTTCTCCGCTCGTGCCCCAGTTGCTCTTTGGTACGTCGTGAATTATGATGTTTAGCCACTCGGCCTTTACGCCAATCTCCTCGAAGGCTCTTGTTACGCCCTTGAT
>CAYZTF010000025.1:0-7410 GCA_964481305.1 uncultured Candidatus Bathyarchaeia archaeon
CGCTTTGTAAAGCAGTATGGATTACCGTTATATGACGCGAAGGTCTTGACTGCTGAAAAAGCACTAGCCGACTTCTTTGAACAGTGTGCAAAAGCCTACCACGACCCTAAGAAAATCAGCAACTGGATGATGGGCGACCTGCTGAGGAGACTCCATGAAAAGGACATCGACATACACGAATCGAAAATCACACCCGAACATCTAGTCAAAATGGTAAAACTAATCGACGACGGAGTCATCAGCGGTAAGATAGCGAAGAAGGTCATGAGAATAATTGTCGAAACAGGAAAGACCCCTGAAGAGATAGTAGAAGAAGAAGAACTGATTCGAATAACCTCAGAAAAGCTTCTGGAAAAAATGGTCGCCGAAGTCTTTGAACGACATCAAAAAGCTGTGAGAGACGCTTTGAAAGATGAGAAGGCGGCGCACTTCCTCGTCGGAGAGCTGATGAGGGCAACCGACGGAAAGGCTGATCCGCAGCTCGCAAACAGAATCGTCAAAAGGAAGCTGAAAGAGATCTCAGACTCAGGTGTCTAAGTTCGCCGCTCACGACCTATATCTCAGGACTTTTTCTATTCCAGAAAAGGAGAAGCAGAATACCGGCGATCAGCACTACTAAACTAACGCCCAAAGCCTGAAGAAGAGGCATTTCAAGCCGCCTGTAAAGAATATATCCCAAAAAGGGTGCACCGATCGTCAAAGAAGTCATCGCCACAAGTAAAAGGGACTTGACAAAACGCTGCTCTTTCTTGGCACCGCTTTCCTTCGACATAGTAAACACCATTCGTAATGCTGCGTGTTTAGGCTACGCTTCCTTAATTGCTTTTCGCGCGTACGTCAAGTATCCTGTGTGCCCGATCATCAAGGTTTCAGGCCTTGTCTGACCCCTCTTAACCTTGATCCTCCGAGCAATACACTCCGAGGCCTCGATCCCGACAAATCCCTCAGCCTCCAAAGCTTCGACAGTGTTGACAACCTGTTCGATCGTGGGACTGAAAGAAACTATTGTTCCCCCGCCCTTCAGCGCCTCATACGCCTTGAAGACTATTGTCCATGGCGCTGCCAGATCAAGCACCACGGCGTCAACGTCTTTCTCATCTATGCCGAGCGCCACATCCTTGTTCTTCAATTCGACGCGGTCCAGCATCCCAGCCCTTTCTATGTTTTTTCTTGCTTTCTCCAAGAACTCAGGCCTAATCTCGTAGCTGTAAACCCGACCGCTGGGACCTACGAAATTGGCGAGGATGCTGGTCAAAGCTCCGCTACCGGTACCCGCCTCAACAACCCTGCTTCCGTGCCCAATGGCTGAATGGACAACTATCAATCCCATATCCTTTGGATAGATCACCTGCGTTGCGTGAACCATTTTCCTAGTATAATCGAGTATATTAGGCCTAAATGCAACGAAATCCACACCCAAACTACTCTTGACCCTCTCACCAAACTCTCTCCCAATAAGGTCGTCAAAATGTATGTAGCCGCGATGAGTGTGAAAGCTCTGTCCTCTCCTGACTTTCGTCAAGAAAGTCCTCTTACTGTCTAAGAAAAGTAAAACATCGTCGTCTTCTTGGATTGTTCTACGTTCAGACAATTTTTGGATTCTCTTCAATGCTAAGGCTAATCTATAAAGTTAATTAGAAATTATCTTAGCTTTTAAGAAATAGGTCTCTCCAGGATTGAAAGAAACAGGCATATAGCAAACGATGATTCAGAAACATTATCTGCTTCGGAATTCTGTCTGCGCGCAAAATGCTCTTACTTGTATCGCGCTCTGCGCTTGTCTCGCGCCTTTTTTTGGCGTTTCATCTTCTTCTTCTTAGTCTTTTGACTATGATGCTTCCGAGCCATAGAAACCATCTATCCATTCTTATACAGAAATAATACTTTACTTATAAGTTTGCCAAGACGTTGAACAAACTGAGATGGCGCAGGTCTCAAACATAGGGATCGCATTGTTTAAATCCAGACATGTTTGACTTTCCATTCTGGCCAGATAACTTTGAACAGACCGCTAATCGGCATCTATTACTATGTTTGGTACTCGAAAGAAGGCCGTCACTGGAACGACGAAGTCTCAAATGCGGTCATTGACCATCCGACCCTAGCCCACTACGATAGCTCTGACGAAGATATCATTCAAAGACACATCGAGTGGATAGAGTCTTGCGAACTAGATTTCATAGCGATCAGTTGGTGGGGCAGAAAAAGCTATGAAGACATCGTCGCAAGGAAAGTCGTTAAGATTCTGAACGAAAAAAGCAGTTTAAAATTCTGCTTGGTCTTGGAGAGAAACTCGTTTTTCGACAATGAGCATCTCAAGTCTTTCTTCAACCAACCCAATTACGTTCGAGTGGACGGAAAGCCCTTGGTCGTCACCTACGAAACCTCGCCAGATAACGACCTAAATTGTTATTTTGTCCGCTATATGCAAAATAACGCTTGGATTAGACATCTTTTGGCAGGGTACGACGACACGCACCTTGGAAGACGAAGAAGCTGGCAACTACCCCGCCTAAACGGAGAAACCTACCGTCTATTCTGGAGAGAAACTAAGCTCTTAAATCCTAGAATGGCATTCGTCGTCAGCTTCAACGAGTGGCATGAGCGTTCTGCCATTGAGCCGTCTGAAGAGTGGGGAGATTTCTACTTGGCACTAACAAAAATGGGGGTGCGATCTCTATCCTGATGATCTTGTCACTAGTGAACGCTGATAACCAGAAGCGATGAACTCTCAATCGAACAGACAAGCAAAAAAAAGCCATCCTCTTTATGATTTCGAAAAACTGATTGCTTCGATAGCGCAAGTAGCTTCCCCATCTTTGTTACCCTTTTTCTAACTTGGGCATCAATTAAGTCCGATGATAAGGACGCTTCACATAACCGAATGCCCCTAGCGCCGCTACTATGCCTTGCCCAACTGCGGTGCCTATCTGCTTCTCTTGGCATGTCGTAACGTCCCCGCAAGCGTACACGCCTTCAATGTTCGTCTTCTGGCTTGAATCAACTTCTATGTAGCCTTGTGCATCAACCTTGATGCCAGCATTCTGGGCAACTTGGCTATTCGCATCCTCGCCAACTTGAATGAAGACCCCGTCAACCTCGATTTCACGCGTCTCACGTGTTTCGCTGTCGTACAGAACCACGCTCTTCACAAGTCCTTCGCCCCGAATCGCCTCAATCTCGGTATTCCAAAGCATCTTTACCCCCTTCTCTACAAGCGCCCTAGTCGTAACTTCGCCAACCCTCAGCTGCCTCCTTCTATGGGCTAGCTTAACCTCCGAGGCTATATTTGACAAGTACATCGCCGAGGAGACCGCCGCATTCCCACCTCCAATCACCAGAACTTTCTTTTTCTTGAAAAGAGGCCCGTCGCAGACGGCACAGTAACTCACTCCCCTTCCAAGAAATTCTTCTTCACCCGGCACCCCCAGATGCTTGTGTGTGCATCCAGTAGCTATGATCAAGGCAGATGTTGTATACAACGCCTTACTGGTCCTAACGTTTTTGTCCGGATCTTCAAGATTCAACTCCATGACCTCTTCAAACTCACTGATTGTAACCTCGGTCAACTTAGCCTGTTCGACCATCCTCTTGGCAAGGTCAACGCCTTTTATTCCCTCTGGAAAACCCGGATAGTTCTCTACAAACGGCGCTTCGGCAACCATACCGCCAGCAACACCTCTTTCGATAATTAGAGTCCTAAGCCCTGTTCTAGCGCCATATATGCCCGCCGTTAGCCCCGCAGGCCCTGCACCAACTATGATCAAATCCCAACGCTGCAATGAACCAACACCTTTGAAGATATTTGGCTAATACCAAACAAGTTTTATAACTTTTAACGTCAGCTTACCGAGCTTTGATTTCCTTCAAACGTCTCGGCTTAAGTGATCTTTTCAGAAAAAGCCCGGTAACAATTTAAATATTGGCCAGAATTCCTAGTAAGTAGCTTTTGAGCTATCTCAAACGGAAGTGCTGAGATTGTCTTTAGCCCCATTCGTTCCGTCTCCGCCCACCGTCGTAGAGACTATGCTCAAGTTAGCTGACCTGAAGGTGGGTGAAAAACTCTACGATCTCGGCTGCGGCGACGGCCGCTTCCTCATCACTGCAGTCCAAAAGTACGGCGTGAAAGCCGTAGGCGTTGAGATCAATGAGAGCCTCGCCAAAGAAACCACGCAGAAGATCCGTGAACTGAAGCTCGAGAACATGGTTCGCATAATTCAAGCCGATGCCATGAATGTTGATGTCAGCGACGCCGATGTGATTGTACTCTACCTGACAACCAGCGGCAACGAGAAGCTGAAATCTAAATTTGAAAAGGAACTGAAACCCGGAACCCGTGTCATCAGCCACGACTTCGAGTTTCCCGGCTGGAAGCCTTTCAGAACTGAAAAGATCAGCGAAGGCAAAGATTCATGGCCTACTCAACACACGATTTGGATCTACAGAATGTAGAGCAATAGTAAAGTCCAGTAGTCTTGTGCTGACCCCCTATGATTGAGTTGCTCGTCCTGGCGATCGCGCCCGCCATGTTTTTGGCATGGTACTTCTACATGAGGGATAGGTATGAACGTGAGCCTAAGATACTCTTACTGTTGACATATTTGCTGGGTATACTGGCTGTCTTGCCCGCCTTTATTATCGAGACTTTGGGCAACCTGATCATCCCGATAACGGATGAATCGACGCTTTTTCTAAACGTATTCTTTTTTGTCGCTTTAACAGAGGAGTTTGTGAAGTTCGGAGCAGTAAGAATAGCCGCCTACAGGTCAAAAGAATTCAACGAAGTTATGGACGGGATAGTCTACTGCGTAATTGCCGCTCTAGGCTTCGCGACGCTTGAGAACATGCTTTACGCCCTCAAGTACGGGTTGCTTACCACATTGTTGAGAGACGTGCTTTCGGTTCCAAGCCACGCCTTATGGGGAGGTCTAATGGGTTACTTTATCGGCCTGGCCAAGATGTACGGAAAAGAACGGGTTAACGTGTTTAAGGGCTTGTTCATAGCAGTCCTGCTACACGGCCTTTACGACTTCATCGCATTCTCCTTCAACGCCGTGACAAGCCTGCTTATGATTGTGCCCCTGATTGCTTTTTCATGGGCGTTGTTGCTTTGGCTAATGATGAGGGCCGACGCGCTCTCAACATTCAGAAGATGGGGCCCACTAATACCTAAGTTGGCCAGGTCATGTCCTAGGTGCGGAGGCCCTTTGACATACATATCGCAATACAACCGTTGGTACTGCTACAGCTGCAGAGCATATACTCAATGATTATCTACATTTCAACGGGCAGCGTAGTTGAAAATCACGGTATGCCAAAGAAGATTTTCCTGAAACTCAAACTCTCACGATGAGGCGATTCTCATCTAGGGCCCTTCCATTTCATGGTTTTCGCTTTCTGCGTTTCCTTCACCACATCTTCGACAACGCTCAAGGTGTAGTCTATATCTTCTTTTCCGATATGGCGATGAGTCACCATCCTCATTAGCGATCCGCCGTAGCCTGAGGCTTTCACCCCTCTCTCCCATAGTTTTGACAGAAATTCATCAGGCGATATAGGTAGACCACTTATGTCGAACTTTACGATGTTTGTTTGAACTGTGCCCAAATCTATAGCAATTCCGTCCAATTTGACAAGGCCTTCCGCCAAAATCTTAGCGTTTCTGTGATCTTCTTCCAAGCGATCCACCATTTTCTCTAGAGCCACTATTCCGGGTGCAGCGATGATTCCGGCCTGTCTCATGCCACCGCCAAGCATTTTTCTAATTCTCCTCGCCTTCTGGATGAAGTCGGGGCTTCCGACGACGACGGATCCGACAGGGGCGCTAAGACCCTTTGAAAGACAAAACATGAGAGAGTCTACGTGACGAGTGAAGTCTTTCACGTTTCTTCGCATGGCGACAGAGGCGTTGAATATTCTAGCCCCATCCATGTAAAGCTTCAGACCCTTGGACGCTGTCAACTCGCTTAAAGACTCGATCTGTTCAGGGGTGATGATGGTGCCTCCCGCCCAATTGTGCGTATCTTCAATGCAAACGAGAGTAGTTTCAGGCTGGTGGATATCTTTTGGTCTGATCGCTTGTTCAACGTCTTCAGGATTCAAAGCACCCAGATGACCCTGAACAAGCCTTGGGATGACTCCCGCCAAGGCAGATATCCCTCCCACTTCATGATGGTAGATGTGGGCATCCGCTTCTAAGATTGCCTCGTCTCCACGCTTCGTCTGGGCCATAACCGAGACGAGGTTGGCTTGTGTGCCGCTAGTCACTAGTAGCGCCGCTTCCTTACCCATTCTCCGCGCAGCCAATTCTTCCAACTCATTTACAGTGGGATCCTCACCGTAAACATCATCGCCGAGCCTTGCGTCCCTAATCGCTTCCAGCATCTCATCTGTTGGCAACGTCACCGTGTCGCTTCTCAAATCCACAATTTTCAAGAAAGATCTCACCAACAAGTAGAAAGCAAGTATGTTGTTCTTAGCAGAATACATTAACTTTTTATCTGGATTAAAGATTCGCGTCGCGCGCTATTTTCAACTAATTTCATGGTGTAATCTTAAGTAAGGCTGTCACTAACGCTATCGTTCCAACCGCCCAACAATAATATGCGAAACGGTGAAAATTCTGGTTCTTGATTAATCTGATCAAGATCTTGTAGGAGACATACCCAACGATCATAGATGACAGTACTCCTATCAAGATAAGTGGCAAGGAAACCATGCGGAAATCCTTCGTTTCAATGATTGTCGCCCCAATGATGGCTGGAACTGAGAGGAGAAAAGAGTACTTTATGGCCGTCTCCGCTTTTACGTTCCTGAAGATTCCAACACTTATGGTAGAGCCACTTCTGGATATTCCAGGAAGAATGGCAACCCCCTGAGTCGCACCTATCAGTATCGAATCGGTAAAACTCAACCGTTTCTCACCTTTACGACTCTTCGTGAGGTATAGAATGAAACCGGTCACGATGAACCCCAAGGCTGCTACCTCCAAACGATAGAATGAGGCCTCAAAGATTCTTTGAAAGGTGAGGCCGATTATCATGGTTGGTATGGTCCCGACAACGAGCAGTAGCCCCAACCTGGCATCCTCCGACTTTAGGTCGCCTTTTAGGAAACATTCCACGATCTTCGCTATGTCCCTCCGATAAATAATCAATATGACGACAACTGTTCCGAGATGAAGAGAGGCGTCAAAGATCAGTGACGAAGTGACCTTGAGTAACTGCTGAGCGAGGACCAAATGACCCGAGCTTGAAACTGGAAGCCATTCGGTAAGGCCCTGAAGGACACCTAAGAAGAGAGCTTCTAAAAGATCCGTACCAAGTCGCCATCCTTCTATGTGAGTCTATCTCAGTTTGTGAGAAGGGGTCTTCTGAGATGAGGGGTTGTGTTCTGTTCGAAAGCGTGGGC
>CAYZTF010000026.1:0-7159 GCA_964481305.1 uncultured Candidatus Bathyarchaeia archaeon
AACCGATAAGCCTTAAATATGGCCGGAAAACCTCTTCAAAGTGCTATTCTGACTGGAGAACACTTTGACGCGAAAAGGAAAAGCCCATTCAACAAGGCCTGTTAGCAAAAGACAACCAATTTGGTGCAAATATGCACCCGAGGAAGTCGAGCCCCTCGTCGTCAAGTTAGCTAAAGAAGAGAATACTCCAAGCAAGATTGGCCTAGTTCTTCGGGATCAGTACGGCATCCCTCTTGTGAAGCCGATCACAGGGAAGACAGTCGGCAAGATCCTTAAGGAAACAGGGGCTGCACCGAGTATGCCAGAAGACCTGAACAACCTAATAAAAAGAGCCAACAGGCTACGGAGACACTTAGAGCGGAGTAAAGGCGACCTTTATGACAAGCGGTCACTTGAATTGGTAGAGTCGAAGGTAAGGCGCCTTGCAAAGTACTATAGCAAGGAGGGCATCCTACCAAAAGACTGGAAGTACCGCGTTGAAGGTCCAGCTTAATCTTTCTGGTTTCAAAAATGGTTGAGAAATCCGATAAATTTGAAGCCCTTTTTCGAAGCGCCTACGAAGCAGGAAAAGCAATTCGCAGTCTAGCCGCGAGAGGAGAATGCATCAGGGTTGTTTCACACCACGATGCGGACGGCTTGGCCGCTGCGGGTATTCTAACTGAGACGTTAACCAGAATGGACGCCTACTTCCGCGTCCGAATAACAAAACAAATAGACGAGCAACTTATTCAAGAACTGGCATCCGAAGGCTCGTCCCCAATCATTTTCACGGATCTTGGGAGCGGATACCTTGGCCTTTTGAAAGCCGCGCTGTCTAACCTTGAAGTTGTTATCCTGGACCACCATCAGCTTTCCGGCGACACCTTTCCCAAGCTCGTTCAAGCGAATCCACACCTTTACGGTCTTGAAGGTTCTAAAGAGATAAGTGGAGCAGGAATGGCGTATCTGACGGCGAAGTCTGTAGATAGGGCTAACGTAGATCTGGCGTCTCTAGCTGTCATCGGCGCCCTGGGCGACCTCCAAGACAAGAACCCAGACAGGAAGTTGTTTGGCTTAAACGAGGAAATAGTGAAAGACGGCGTAGATGCTGGATGCCTGGAAACAGACGTCGACCTCCTCCTCTACGGCAGAGAGACTCGGCCAGTGCACAAGGCTCTAGCCTATACCACGGTACCGTTCATACCAGGCCTGAGCGGTGAGGAAGACAAATGCCTCGGTTTCCTAATAAACCTCGGCATAAACCTGAAAAGAGACGATAGATGGGCAACCCTCTCTGACCTTACGTCTGAAGACAAGCAGCGGATCTTCTCCGAAATCGCCAAGTTCCTCACGGCCAGAGGTCTTCCAGGAAGTATTCCGATGAGCTTGATTGGAACCGTTTACACTTTGACTCGCGAAGACCGGTTGACCCCTCTGAGAGACGCGAGGGAGTTCTCGTCTTTGCTTAATGCCTGTGGCCGAATGGATAAAGGTGGACTGGCCGTATCAATCTGCATTGGAGACCGTGGTAACGCACTCAAGGAAGCTGTACACCTCCTAGACGACTATAAGAAGACTATAGCGAAGTACATGGACTGGCTGGTCAACACCCCTGGCGCGGTAAAGGAGCTGAAAAGCATCTATGCTGTAAGGGGCGGAGCCTTCATAGACGAAAAGATGCTCAGTACCGTCACATCGATCTTGGCGACTTCGCCTCTAATCAGTCACGACAAACCCATTATTGCTTTGACCTTAGCAAGTAACGACTCTTTGAAGGTTTCAGGGAGAATGTCAGAGGCTCTCGTTGATAAGGGTCTAAACTTGGGCTCCATACTTCAAACAGCTTCGGAGAAGTTTTCAGGGATAGGAGGAGGCCACAACGTTGCTGCAGGTGCACAGATTCCGTCTAAACGTGAAGAGGAATTTCTTGAGTTTGTCGATAGAGTCATAGGGGATCAATTAGGGTCAAATGATAGCCAAAATAGTTCTAAGATATGAGACCCCAAGATTGGCTGAAACGGTTGCAAAAGCCATCTCCCCAGATAACTTGTTTACGCCTACCAGATTGACTGTTAAGACGTACAGAAAGGGAAATGCGGTCGTCACATTGATCGAATGTGGAGGAAGGCTAGAGACCTTCATCTCTACGATCAACGATTTACTATCTTGCATTCAAGTTGCTGGAAAATCTGTCAAAGGTCTTGAAGGACAAACTTTTTTAGGCTGAAGACAACCGTTTCTCAACCTGCTCCTTCATGGTGATAGTGTCTGTCAAAAAGTGCTAAAGTAGTCAAAGACAAGTGGAGAATGAAGAACTGGTACATCGTTTCTAGTCCACCGTATTTTGGTGGGATCGAGATCGGGACGACACCTTCTGCTGCCCAATCGACCGTGATTGGGCGCGTAGTTAGCACGACGCTTTATGACATAACCGGAGACCCTTCTCAACTGCATCTCCAGCTCTACTTTCAGATAGTAGGCGTTAAAGATTCAAAGGCTTCAACAATCTTCAAGGGACACGAGTATTCTAGAGACTACCTCCGTAGCCTTGTGAGACGTGGAAGCACAAGAATCGACGGCATCTTTAATGTATCCACAAATGACGGCTACAAGCTACGCATCTCTGTGGTGGCGTTCTCCGTTCTGAGGGCAAAGTCTTCCCAGATAACTGAAGTTAGGAAGATCATACAGAAGCACCTTGAGGAGAAGGCTAAGACGCTAAGCTTCGATCAGTTTGTCCAAGAAGCGGTTCTCGGAAAGATCGCTTCCGACATATATAACGAAGCAAAGAAGGTTGTGCCCATAAGACATGTGGGTGTTAGAAAATCGGTACTACTCTCCTCAGTAGGCGAAGCCCAAGAAGCCGAAGAGCTTGAGATCAAGGCAGCGTGAACTTCTCTTATCGCGCTAGAATGCTTCATATAAGTGCAGGGAGAGATCGCTGGAAGATAGAAAACGGCCTCACTTATTGATGTGATGGAATCATGAGGTATCTTTTTCATGTCCCCTATTTCTCAACTCTTTTTGCAAAAGCTTAATGAACGTTGTTAATGACCTATTCTGAACGAGGTACAAAGTTGATTCCTTCCGACATATTCAGAGCATACGACATACGAGGAATCTTCAACAAGGATATAACGCCTGAAACCGCCCTCCAAATCGGAAAAGGCTTTGGCACATACCTCGGCGGTCGGGGTAAGAATGTCGTCGTTGGAAGAGATGTCCGATTAAGTGGAGAGGTCTTAGGAGACGCATTAATCCGTGGCCTCACCTCCACAGGTTGCAACGTGCTGGACGTTGGCGTGGTTCCGACACCGGTATTGTCATTTTCAGTAGTAAGATACGGCAAAGACGGCGGGGTCATGGTCTCAGCGAGTCATAATCCTCCGGAGTGGAACGGTTTCAAGCTGTACAAAAAGGGAGGTGGCAACTGCGCCCAAGGCACAGGCATGGAAGAGGTAAAGGAAATAATATTCTCTCAGAAATTCTCCATCAGTTCTAAGTGGAAAGTTGAGAAATATGGAGAAGTCTTCGCGGACTACACCAAGTTTCTGGAAGACAAAGTAGATATCAGAAGACCTCTGAGGGTGGCGATGGATCCCGCCAACGGCACTTGCGGCTTGATTGCGCCCGAACTCTTCAATAAGTATGGTTGTGAAGTAGTGTCAATCAACTTGAAGCCGGATGGACGCTTTCCGGCCCACCTGCCCGAGCCGACAGAGGAAACTCTGAAGGATCTAATGAAGCTCGTTCCAGACGAGAAAGCGGACTTCGGCGTAGGATACGATGGTGACGGTGATAGATCGGTTTTTGTTGACAATAAAGGAAGAATTGTTCCACCGGATACGACGCTGATCATATTCGCATACTACTACTTAGAGAAGCACAAGAACGCAAAGATAGTCTTCGACATCACTTGTTCTTCAAGCGTTGAAGAAGCAATTGCAGCGAAGGGAGGCGTTCCCGTTCTTAGCCGAGTTGGTCGCACCTTCCTCGTGCAAAAAATGGCGGCTGAAAAAGCGGCTTTCGGAGGTGAAAGCAGCGGCCACTTTTACTTTGCTGAAACGTATGGATTTGATGACGGAATATTCTCAAGTTTGAAAATGGCCGAAATTCTGTCCAAAAACGATAAGCAGCTTTCAGCCATCGTAGACGCCATTAAACGATACCCGTCCATTCCATTGATAGATTTCGACTGCCCTGACAAAGAGAAGTTTAAGGTAGTTGAAAAGCTGGAAAAGGAGTTTCGGGCTGAAGGATACGAAACCATTGGCATAGATGGTGTTAAGGTTATTCTGTCTGATGGATGGTTCCTGATAAGACCCTCAAATACCATGCCTCAAATAAAGATGACCGCTGAGGCGAAAAGTGAGGCTAGATTGAAGAAAATTGTACAATTTGCCACGGAGAGGCTGGAAAAAGAACTCGGCAGGCTCAAATAAGAATTATTCAGCTTAAATGGCAGATTACGTTTCATCAATTCTAGATGTTTTTGTACTTCTTCAGCCGCGCTAGCAACTCTTGGGTCTTCTCGGGCGAAACCATGATTTTGTTTTCTTTTTTCACGTAGCTTTTCTTGTCAACCAATATGATTCTATTTGGTTCCAGATCGTCATGTAAACAAACATTAGGTCCAACTATGCTATTTGGGCCGATCCTTACGCCCGGCATGAGACAGCAGCCTATGCCCATCTTGCAGTCGTCGCCTATTATGGCTCCGAGTTTATCTCTTCCAGAATCGACCATCCTGTCGTTTATCCTGAGAACAACGTTCTGCTCGTCAAATCTAAAGTTCGCAGTTATAGTCCTAGCTCCGAAGGAGCAACGGTCCGAAACTATTGAGTCGCCGATATAGTTTGTGTGAAACCAACATTGATCTCCAACAAGGGAGTGTTTAATCTCGCTGGAAAAACCTACAACACAATTGTTGCCGATTGAAGAGTAGTTCCAGATTAGGCAGTTGTTGCCGACTATGCTGTTTGAACCAATATAGCATGGCCCCTTGATGCAGGTGTTTTCAAGAACTTTGGTTCCTTGTCTGATCCACACGTTTCCTTCGATTTCAGCCTTCTCGGATACATCTGCGCCGTTTTCAATTATCTGCTTTTTCAAGTGTTTATCCATTAAGAATTCATTTATCGTAAAAAGGTCCCAAGGATATTTATAAGCGGCGAAGACTCCGTCGTATTTGACAGCGCCAACGCCTCTCCCGTTTTCGATGAATTTTTGGATGGCGTCCTCGTACTGATGATCGGAAACTGGGATTCTATCATAGTAATCGAAAATGTCCTTCGTCATTATGTAAGCGCCGATCACTGCCAGATTGCTCGGCTCTTCTCCTTTTGGTGGCTTCTCAACAATCTTTGTTACCTTTTCATCGTCCATCTTGATAATGCCCCACTTCCACGTGTCCTTCACAGGCTTACATGAAAGAACAATCTCTGCGTCGGCGCCTTGGGAAACTTTAATCATGTTTTTTATGAGTGAACTTTCAAAAATATCGTCTGCATTTAGGACGAGAAAAGAATCTTCCACCATGTTTCTGGTGGTTTCTAAAGCATTTGCCGTTCCTAACGCTTCTTTCTGGTAGGTATAGTCCACATTTACGCCGAGGCTGTGGCCGTCTCCAAGAAACTCTTTAATTTGCTCTGAATTGTGTCCGGTCACAATTATGAAGTCCTTTAACCCCGCCTCCTTCGTCGTTTCCAAAACATGCTGAAGCAAGGGCTTTTCTAGCACTTTGAACATGGGTTTTGGTCTGTTTACGGCCAGGGGGAAGACTCGGTTTCCAACTCCTCCAGCCAGTATTACTGCCTTCATGTCTTTCAACCACTTTTGAATTACAGTCTGAATTATCTTGTTTACTATTTATAGACTGTACGTGAACATGACCTAACGGCTTTCAGCGTAGAGAATTACCAGCTTAGAATCTGAGAACAGGTTTGAACGCATCTACTAAGCATTTAGCCTCGGCCTTTGGCTGAGTATATTTTGATAACGTCCCTGTCCTTCAGTACGTGCTCCTCTCCCAGTCTCATCTTGGTTCGAACGTCTACTGCGTAAATGAATCCATCGCCTAGATCGCTATGAATCAGGTACGCTAATTGCCTGGCCGTCGTCCCATATGGTACCAGATACACGTCCGGTAATACATGTCCACTGTGGTCGGATAGTCTCTCGGCGTCTTCCACGGGGTAGACGGCGATCATCTGTAGAAGTTTGAAGTAGGCGGTGTTCAGCGCCTCCTGAACGCCTGTGCTTCCCCATCTGTTGAGGACCCGTTCCTTTATCGTGCTCAGGGCCTCTTTCTGTTCGCCAGTTATGAGGGCGGGTTTCAGGATATTGTAGTTGCAGTCGCCTGGTTTGTAGTCTATCAACTTTTTCTCCGCAGCTCTTCGGAGGGCAAGCTCTGCTTCCGCACAGCAAGGAACAACAGGGTAGCCGGTTTCTTCAAGTCTCTTCAAGTTCTTTTCTGAAGGGGGTAGGTCTATTTTGTTTGCGGCTATCAACATTGGCTTCGCCGACTTACGTAACTCGATTGTGAATGACAAGATGTCTTCCTCGCTCCACTTCGAGGGCTTTTCAGGGTCTAGCCCAGTCTTCCTAAGCGCCTCCATTATATGGGATTTCTTGATGGCTAAACCGCTCAACCTGTCCAACAATACTTCGGCCAGTCCAGTCTTCTGGGCCTCAAATTTTTGGGTTACGGTTCTCCAGTCTTTCTTGATTATCTGGCTGAGCCACATTGCGACCTCGCGATCAAGAAACTCGACATCCTTCAAGGGGTCGTTCTCTCCCAGCTTGCAAAGTCTTCCCTCCTCGTCCGTGGACCCTGCTGTGTCGACTATATGGATTAGCACATCTGCCTTTCTGACCTCGTCGAGGAACTGGTTTCCCAATCCTCTGCCCTTCCACGCGTCTGGAACAAGCCCCGCGCAATCAATCAGTTCAACCGGTATCAGTCGTACGCCGTCTACGCAGACAGAGTTCACGGGCTGATCTTTGACGTCGAATTCTTTGCATACACACGGTACTCTAAGATAGCCTATTCCCCTGTTCGGCTTGATTGTTGTGAAAGGCCTGTTAGCGATCTGGACCGGAATTAGCGTTACGGCGCTGAAGAAGGTCGACTTGCCGACGTTAGGCTTCCCGACAACCCCAACCAGCAAACCTCTTCACC
>CAYZTF010000027.1:0-6862 GCA_964481305.1 uncultured Candidatus Bathyarchaeia archaeon
CTTTTTTTCAATTGAACTTTTTCTAAGACTTTACGTCTAGTGGAGAAGGAGGTTCTCGCAGAAGAATCAAAAAGACTTCCTAATATTCGGAAATCTGCTTTTGGCCTTCACCCATCTCTCTTCTCAACCTTTCCCATTCATCCGACCTCACGAGGCCACCGACCTGCTCCTTGATCTTCTTGGCCACCTGCGGGCCTATCATCGGTATGTCAATGAGTTGCCCTATCGAGGCGTGTTTCAGGCTTTTAATCGTCCTAAAACCAGCGTTAAAGAGCGCGCGGCCCCTGACCCTCCCGATTCCCCTAAGTCCAACAAGAGGGAGCAGCTCGGCCTTAATACCAGATTTAACCCTTCTCTCTAACGCGGAGGTCTTCGCGAGCAGGTCTTTGTGCCCAAACAGACGGCATAACTCATGCGAGGCGTAAAGGAGCCATTTTACGGTTTCGGTCAATCTAAAGAGGTCGCCTGGCTGGACCGAGAATCTCTCTATTATGTTGTCCTCTGAGACTTCGTTGATCCAAGACTCCAGAACAAAGGCGCATTTAACTTCGCCCAAAAATTCTTCATAAACAACCATGTCAGTCCACTCTTCGGGAACTTCAAACATAAATTCGCTTCTGTGTACGCCAACAAAAACGTTGAGACCATCCATTTCTCTCCTCCGGGGGTAATATTTGGGCGCGACATCCGGCGTGTGGCAGACCATGTGTAAGAAACTGAGGTCGGTCAGCAAGCCTGCACGATTGTACAGGCCGTCACGGATAATCACACCTGAAAGGGGATCGATGTACAATTCGGAAATTCGGCGACCGAAATCTGTCGCAAAGAGGCGCTTCCCATCGAGGTCGACCATTCCCTCTTTATAGAGAAATTCCAGAATCTTGGTGACGATCGGCTTGATATTCCTTGACCCATACTGATAGGCGTAGAAGGTTTTCTCAAAGAAGTCGTACAGTCCTTGCTCGGAGTGGGCAAAGCCCGAAGCTATGGAGGCCAGCACGTGTGATCGAAGCACCCTCTCCACAGCCAATTTTGACCATAATTTCTCAGGCTTAGAAAAAACGTAACTCTCCATCAAGTAGTCTTGCTCATCCGACGTGCTAGCGATCAGAAGCGCCTCACCGACCTTGTCGTATCTTGGCCTACCAGCCCTTCCACTCATTTGCTTGAAATCCAGGACTGAAATTGGGTATCGGCCGTAGCCGGGCACATATCTCTTATAGCTACTTATGATGACCATCCTAGCAGGAAGGTTTACCCCGTATGCGAGCGTGGGCGTTGCTGCAGTCACCTTGATTTTTCCGGCACGGAATGCGTCCTCGATTACATTACGATGGGATGCCGATAAACCGGCGTGATGAAAAGCGACCCCAAGTTGTACAAGATTGGCCAGCAAATCGCTGACCCTAGTCCTTTCACCAGCAGCAAGGATCCTGTCTGAGACCGTTTTCAACGATCTCTTTTCTGGTCTTGAAAGAAGTTTTTTGACCGCGTTGGCTATCTTCTTGGCGTATGAAACAGCTTTTTTGCGGGTTTCTGCGAATACTAGGGCTTGGCCGTTTTGCTTCACTGTGTACGCAACGAGGTTTATGACAGAGTCATCGTAATCTCCACCTATCTTAATTGAGCTTCCGTCGTTGAACTCGGCCGTGTTATGCAGGCAGACGCCCTCTACAAGTTTGATCGGTCTCCACTCGGTTGTTATGGACCCTGCCTTGAGCCATTCCGCGATCTCCTCGGCGTTTCTTACAGTTGCACTGAGAGCCAGAATTTGAGCCTTCGGGTTGAACTCTAGGAGCCTTGTCAGAATGACTTCGAGTGTGGGTCCTCTGTCGACGTCGTTCAGTACGTGAACCTCATCGGCGATGACTAGAGAGACGTCGCCCATCCATCGGGCCTTGTGGCGCAGTAAACTGTCTGTCTTCTCATTTGTCGTGATGATGATGTCAGCCGCCTCGAGCCATGGGTCTGAGCTGTCGTAGTCGCCCGTTGATATGGCCACTCTGACCCTAGCGCCACTTCTCTTTCTTAGTCCGCTGTACTTTTTGAACTCACGATACTTTTCGGAAGCTAGGGCTCTCAGCGGGGTCAGATATATGACCTTCCCGTCCTGTTCCGTCACATGCTTTATCGCACAGAGCTCTGCTATGAGAGTCTTTCCGCTTGCGGTTGGACTCGCCAAAACAAGGTTTTTCCCGTCTAGTGCTCCCGCCTTGATCGCTTCTTCTTGAGGAGGATAAAGTTCTGAAATATCCTGCTCTTCTATGACCTCTACAGCTTCCTTCGGAATGGGCAAGTTGCCGATTCTCAACATCACATCTCATATAATTCTATGCTTTCTTAAAGTATCCTTGCTTTGGAGAGTACATCGTCCCCTCTTTTGTCAGCTGATTGACCAGTTTGCTTGCCTCGATCTCATCTATTTTGAAGTCTTTCTGAAGCCGCTCGTAAAGGTCTTCTTCTCTAACCATACCAGTTTCCTTCTCCATCTCGACTATAGTTGACAGAACTAACTGGAGCTTGTCCCTGAGACTTTTCGGCTTGCCAGTCATAATTATGTCAATATCGTACTTGCCAGAGGAAACATCGATTCCAACTTGTTGCATGGATTTTCTCATCAACAGGATAACGGCCTCAGCATCCTCAACGGTCACCTCCTTACGCAGAGCCGATCTAGCTCTGGCCTCTGACAATCTCGTGAGGGATTCAAGTTGTCTGGCGGTGATGGCGACAGGCGAATCGCTGGATTCAGAGGTCGACCTCATACTCAGGTAGAAGTCCCTCAATCTTTCGACCGCTTCTTGGGTCAAGACGGGGTCAACCTCCCTAGCGTAGCTGATGTACTTGCGGAGCAGATCTGGAGCGATGGGAGGCTCCACGGTAGGTGTGCCCGTCCTGTGGAGACTTAATATATGATCAGCCATTCTGGAATCAATGTCTCGATCGGGCTGATCCCTTATTACGAAGATTAAGTCAAACCTTGAGAGAATCGTTATGGGTAGACTTAGATTCTCTCCGATCGTTCTGTAGGGGTCATACCTACCTAGGGCTGGGTTCGCAGCCGCGAGGATCGAAGATCTGGCGTTGAGCGTAGCGACTATGCCACCCTTAGCCACCGAAACCGTCCGCTGCTCCATCGCTTCGTGTATGGCAACCCTGTCCTCAGGCCTCATCTTGTCGATCTCGTCTATGCAGCAGATTCCTTTATCAGCTAGGACGAGGGCCCCGGCTTCAAGCACCATTCCCCCACGACTCTCTCTCAGGACAGCTGCCGTCAAACCAGCGGCTGTGGATCCACGTCCGCTAGTGTATAGTCCTCTTGGAGCTATTTTTGCAACATACAGCAAGAGTTGGCTTTTGGCTGTCCCCGGATCGCCAAGGAAGAGCACATTTGCGTCTCCTCTAATATTTATTCCGTCAGGAAGCGTTTTGGGAACGCCTCCAAACAGAAGGGACATTATGGACTCTTTGAGGTCCTCGTACCCATAGATCGATGGCGCTATCGAATGAATTATTTTCTGATGGACCATCGGGTCCTTCGCTAGTTCAAGGATCTTCCTTCTCTCCTCCGGAGAAATCTGGACTATTTCGTGTTCCTTTCCAGCGACCTCAATAAAGTTCGCATCTAGGCTGAGGTTGAATGTTCTCAGTCTTCCACGTCCTGGCAGAAACTGTTGGACAGATTCAACTATGCCTGTGATCGACACCCTGTCTCCTGGCCGCGCTGTGTCAACGATGTCCTCAACTAGTCTAACGTCGATCCATCGGGGCAGCTGTCCTGGTGGCAGGTCTTCAGGTCTTTCTTGAATGCGTATTTCTTGGGAGTTAATGAATGTTGACCCGTCTTCAACAAAATCGAACGGACCAGTTCTATTGCAGGCAGGATTTTCACATGCGACAGGCGTGTTCACAAGAAGACCCGACTGCTTGATGTAATTTATCTTCCCACATCTTCTACACTCAAACGCGGCCTTTACCAACATCGGCTGTACTGGCGTGGCCCTGACGAGTATGCCATGGACCATGATTAATCTTCCGATGTGCTCTGAGCCTACAGCCCTTAAGGAGATTGCTTCCGGCAGATTCCTAAATCTTGTCCTAACCTTCTCTATCTTTTCAGCGTATTCGGGATCTTCGATTTTCAGCTGATTCCAAGCTGCGTCGTTCGCGTGCCTCAAATACTCTTGTGGTTTTTCGATAAGGTCTCGTGCGAGTGACTCTTCAAACGTTAGAAGGTCTTCAAAATCTACTAAAAGAGACTTTGATCCACTGGTGGCCATTTGCGAGATTCTCTGACGGTATTTGGGAACGTTTTCGTCTGAGAGAAAGGACTTAAAAAAGTCTTGGAATCTGCCCATCGGATCTGAAGATTCATTACTGGTCACTTAGAAACGCCCACCTCTAAGATTCTCGACCTCCACTCAGAGATAACAGAAAGGAAGGAATCGTACAGAATTCTCTCCTCCGTACACAGGTTTTGCAGGATCGCCCCCGTCTGCCCGGCCGACGCAGCGAGACCAACGATTTTCCTCAGCCTGCAGTTAACTATGTCCTGAGCGAGCCTTAAAGCTTTATTAAAGTCATTTGTGTAAGACGCATCCTTTATCGACATCCTTTTCAATTCACTGACGTACCTTCGCATCTTGGGGTAGAATTCTTCAGGAATCGTGGAAAGTTGCCTACCGGGCTGGATGGTTTCCTTCCACTGAATCTTTTGAAGCGAAGCCAAGCCTAGCGACTCACCCTTGCGAAAGTGAGCGAGACCCGCTTTCACCAACTCGAGGGCGACCCAGTACCTGACCTCGACCTCCGTTCCCTTCTCTAATGGCCCCACGGTCTCTCCTATGATTTTCATCTCGGGAAAGTCCTTATCGATAACGATCTTTACAGGAGCGTTTTCAAATTCAAAGTCCATATTTTTAACCGAAGGCGCGAGACTGTTGCTCAAAAAGGGCATCACAAAACCTCCCAGTAAAGAATTGTGGAAACGAGAAGATAAGTATGGCGATCTTTTCTGCTAGACAATAAGGTAAAAATTAAAATCTTTATTTGACGGGGTTTTTCTGTTATTAATGAAAAGTAATCAAACATGTTTCTCGCGCCGATGCTTTTTGCGTGCGCGCTCATTGGAAGCTTACGCGATTGGAAGAGGAAGGAAGCCAAATGGCTGAGTTGATGTGGACAGAAAAGTACCGCCCAAGATCGCTCAAAGACATGGTCAACCAAGAACACGTTGTGCCGCGGTTGAAAAGTATGCTCAAAAGCAGGGATATCCCTCACTTACTCTTCGCCGGACCTCCAGGAACGGGGAAGACTGCCGCCATCTTGGCGTTTGCCCACGACCTTTACGGAGAGGAAAGATACCGGGAAAACTGCCTCGAACTAAACGCCTCCGATTCTAGGGGAATAGATGTGATCAGAACAGACGTGAAGAATTTTGCTAGGACACTTAGCCTAGGTGAGGTGCCCTTCAAGATCCTCATTCTGGACGAAGCTGACAGCATGACTAATGACGCCCAGCACGCTTTAAGAAGAACTATGGAGAGATTTGCCAGGACTTGCAGGTTCTGTCTAATATGCAATTACAGTAGTCGCATTATTCAGCCAATTCAATCTAGGTGCGCGCTCTTCAGGTTCCCCCCTTTACGCAGGAACGACATGGCCGGCAGGCTTCGATACGTTGCCAACGAGGAGGCGCTGGATGTCGAAGAGCGTGGCATAGAGGCGATCTTAGAGATCACGGGTGGGGACCTGAGGGAAGCCATAAACACTTTGCAGACTGCCGCAGCCATTGGAGAAAAGATAACTTACGATTCTGTCTACAACGTCGTAGGCAGGGTCAAGCCGACCGATGCTGTCGACATGGTAGAACTGGCGTTGGATGGGAGATTCATCCAGTCTAGGGAAAAGCTTAGTAGGTTGCTTATCGATGGCGGTTTTTCTGGAACCGACATTCTAAAGCAGATCCACAGCTTTGTTCTCGGATCTAAGCTTGAGGAGGAGTGGAAGGTGAAGCTGACAGAGAAAATTGGCGAAGCAGACTATAGAATCGTCAGCGGTGCAGATGAGGAGATCCAGCTAAGTGCTCTGCTTGCCAACTTCGCTCTAATTGGGTCTGAGGTGGGTAAGGGGCGCGATAGATGAGCGCTAGAGTTCTGTGGTCTGAAAAATACAAGCCAAAGATGCTGAAGCATATTAGGGGTAACCAAGAGGCGGTTCGAAAGATTCTGAATTGGCTAAGAGGGTTTGAGAGAGGGAGTCCGAGTAAGAGGGCGGCTATGCTTTGGGGTCCGCCCGGAACCGGGAAGACTGTCGTGGTCGAAGCGATAGCAAATGACTACGGCTACAAGCTGATCGAGACTAACGCAAGTGATTTCCGCACAAATGAGCAGATCGAGAGAGAGATCTTGAGATGCCTCGGCCATCAGACATTAGATTATGGATTATACGAATCTAAGGTTAAGGACAGGATCATCCTCTTCGATGAGGTTGATGGGATAAGCGGGATGGAAGACAAGGGTGGAATCGGTGCGATAATCAAGGTAATAGGGGAAGCTGACTGCCCTGTTTTCCTCACCGCGAACGACGCTTGGAACCCGAAACTTAAGATGTTGAGACAACATTGCATATTAGTTGATTTCCAGAGGACCGAGAGGTCAGCGATCGTTTCTTACCTGAGAGAGATATGTGGAGCGGAAGAGATCGAGGCGAGTGACGATGCGCTGGAGTCCATCGTCTTGAACGCTGATGGGGATATTAGGGTTGCTGTGAACGACCTACAAGCCTTAACTATGGGAAGAAGAAGGTTAACTGGGGACGACGTTTCCGTTTACGTCCGCGACGAGCAGGTTCAAACCTTCAG
>CAYZTF010000028.1:0-6227 GCA_964481305.1 uncultured Candidatus Bathyarchaeia archaeon
ATGTTTCCGATGTGGGTTGGAAGAGCATTAATAACCGCTGCGACGGAGGACTGGGCGTTGGCTTCGGCGAAGGCGGCGACAGGATTCGCCGTTTCCATAATATTGTCGCCTGCCGAGGCGGGAATCGAAAAAGTCCTCCCACCGAAAGAAACGCCCGATGGAAGACCCGGGGCTTTAGTCCAGATCTATCACACCTTTGGCCATGGACTGAAGGACCAGATGTTAAGGAGGCTGACCCAGTGCGTCCTGACCTGCCCCACTACGGCGGCTTTCGACGCCATGGGCGAGCAGGCCAGGAAAAAGCTACAGATAGGCAGAAGCATCAGCCTCTTCGGAGACGGTTTTCAGACAAAGGACACGGTGGCCGGCAGAAGCGTTTGGCGCATACCCGTGATGGAAGGCGAGTTCATAATAGAGGATAAATTCGGCGTCAAAAGAGGCGTCGCCGGCGGAAACCTCCTAATCTTGGCCAAGGATCAAGACTCGGGCTTAAGGTCCGCTATGGAAGCAGCAAAATCAATTAGTAGAGTGGATGAGGTAGTTCTCACTTTTCCCGGAGGCGTCTGCCGATCCGGCTCGAAGGTAGGATCGCTGAAGTACAAGTTAGGCGCTTCCACGAACCATCCTTTCTGTCCAACATTGAAGGGACGGATGAAGGACACGCAGATCCCTGAAGGCGTAAACAGTGTCTACGAACTAGTAATAAACGGCTTACGCCTCGATGCGGTGAAGAAAGCCATGGCCGAAGGAATGAAAGCTGCCGTCAAAGTTCCGGGAATCACCAAAATAACCGCTGCAAACTACGGAGGAAAGCTAGGACCTTATCAGGCCTACTTGAAGGAGCTTCTAAGTCTGTAAATCGCGGGGGCTTTAACGTCATGGAATTCAATCTTATATATAACAATGGTTATATTTCTTGGCGAACCTCGCCATTTTTGAGATGTTTTGAAAACCATTTTGGAGTGAACTAAGTTGATCATAACTAAGCCTAAACCTTTTGAGAAAATCCTTGAGATGACAGAACCATTTAAGAGGGTTTTGATCGTAGGATGTGGTACCTGTGCTACTGAGGTTCAGACTGGCGGAGACAAGCAGGTCAAGGAGATGGCCGAGAAGCTTAAGGGGAAAGTTGCTGGTACAGTGGTCGTTGAGTCGCCTTGCGACTTGAGAATAGACAGACGGGACCTTAAGGGATCTAAAAAACTTGTAGACGAATCTGACGCGGTGCTTGCCTTATGCTGCGGAGCAGGAGCACAGACGCTAATGGATTATACAGGCAAAATAATCATTCCTGGCTTGGACACCTTCTTCATAGGGAAGATAGAGCGCATCGGCAACTATTATGAGCGTTGTAGAGCTTGTACGGATTGCATCCTCTTTGAGACCGGCGGCATATGCCCAATTGCGAGGTGCGCTAAAGGGCTTTTGAACGGACCTTGTGGGGGACAGGCGGATGGGAAATGTGAGGTCGGAGAATACACACGCGACTGTGCATGGGTTCTCGCATATAATGCCTTAAAGGATCAGAAAAGGCTTGACCTCTTCACCCAGTTTAGGCCACCCAGAGATAGATCCGTGAAGGCCCAGCCACAGGAGGTAGTAACTAAATAGGTGAATCGTGATGGCCAAAGAAGTTTACAGCGAATTAATGAAGGCTATCAACGCTGGAAGATTTGTGTTCACCGGCGAGATCGAGCCACTGAAGACCACGAGCCTCGAAGAGGTGATCAAAGTCGCAGAAGCGCACAAAGGATACACCGTGGCCTGCAATGTAACGGATAATCCGAAGGCCTGCGCATATCTAAGCAGCTTAGTGGCCTCTTATGTTATACAGAAAGAAGTGGGCATGGAAGCTGTCTACCAAGTGACCGTCAGGGACAGAAATCGCCTGGCACTCTTCGCCGACCTTCTTGGAGCGGCGGCTTTGGGAATCAAGAACGTCCTTGCGTTGAGCGGAGATCACACGACATACAGCGATAACCCCGGGGCTATGCCGGTCTTCGACATCGATACTGCACAGTTCGTATACATGGTCAGAAAGATGGTAGATGAGGGTGTAGACTTACAAGGGAACAAGATCGACGGGAAGGTTAAACTGCATGTTGGTATAGCCGGCAACCCCAACGCTGACCCTCTGGAACCGGAGCTCTTAAAGATCGGGAGGAAGGTGAACCTTGGCGTGGACTTTATGCAGACGCAGGTTGTCTTTGAGATGGAGCCGACGAAAAGGTTCATGGACGAGATGAAGAAGTATCCTGTCCCAGTCATCGTTGGAGTCTTTCCATGTAAGTCCCATGGGGTTGCAAAGTTCTTCGATGAAAACATTCCAGGCGTTTCAGTTCCAAGGGACTTCATGGAGAAACTGAAAAAGATGGATAAGATCGAAGATAAGGAACTTAGGAAGAAGAGCATAGACGAGGTGAACATTGACTTCTTCTCCGATCTGATCAAAGAAATCAGGAAGACGACGCATGCCTCTGGAATCCACATCATGGCTGTGGGATACGAACGGCTAGTGAAGCCTCTCGTAGAAAGCGTCTCAAGATAGCGCCATTATTTTCTCGGCGCGCGCAAATCCTTTTTTTATCGTCAACTTATAATATCGCGCTTAATCTTAGTTGGGACTATGAACAAATGGAAGAACCTCAAGCCTAAGAAGCAGACGGTTGGCGACTTAATCAAGCAGATGAAGCTCACCGCCTTCAACGCTAGAAGGCTCGGCGAAGCCGCAGAAGTATTGGAGGATATGATACGAGACAAGGATTGTTTCAAGTTTCTCGGCTTGTCAGGCGCTTTAATCCCGGCAGGTATGCGCCTCTGTGTTGTGGAGATGATAAGGAGAGGGTGGGTGGACTTGATCGTATCTACCGGGTCGAACATCACCCACGACATTGCACAATGCTTTGGCGAAGAATATTTGCAATGCGATCCGGAGAAAATCAACGACCTCGAATTGAGGAGAAAAGGCCTCGACCGAATATACGACCTCGTCTCCTCAACAGAGACTATGGCAACGATGGAGAAGAATATACAGACGATTTTGAGTGAGGTCGAAGACGGTGAATATTCAACGTTCGACCTAGTAAATGAAATTGGAAGTCGGCTGAAAGACCGAAACTCTATCGTGAGAAACGCTTATGAAAAAAAGGTAAAGATCATCGTCCCCGCCCTAATAGACTCTATTCTCGGAATGCAGGTCTGGATGAACTCGCAGACCCGCAACCTTAAGCTAAACGAGTTAAAAGACCTCGGTCATGTCATAAACTTGAACTTTGATCTTAAAAAGCAGAAAAGGAATACGGGAGCGTTCATTCTCGGTGGAGGAGTTCCTAAGAATTTCATTCTCCAGTCGGTACTGGTGGCCGATAAGCCGCACAAATATGTCGTTCAAGTCACGACCGACGTACCTCAATACGGTGGCCTAAGCGGAGCTACTCTCAGAGAGGCTTTGAGCTGGGGCAAGGTTGATGATAAGGCTAAACTCTGCGCCGTTTACTGTGACGCAACGGTGGCTCTGCCGTTAATTGTCTCTGATTTAGTGGAGAGGCTTGCGTCATAATATACGGCACAGGTTTTTATTTTTAGATAAACAAGTTCTAGATGGGATTGAATTTGTTCAAATTTGAGACAGAACAAAAGGTCTTTGATATTGGCGGAGTCAAGGTAGGAGGACAGCCAGGACAATATCCGACGGCTTTGATTGGCAGTAT
The DNA here is from genome assembly GCA_964481305.1 of uncultured Candidatus Bathyarchaeia archaeon. Lineage (GTDB taxonomy): Archaea > Thermoproteota > Bathyarchaeia > RBG-16-48-13 > JAGMEO01 > CAYZTF01. Next base: position 3,711 of record CAYZTF010000028.1, read on the forward strand.
CTTCTTCCATGGGGACAAAACCGTTCTAGACGAGAAAATTGGAACTTTCGATAAAGAAGCGGTTGAGGTCTCAATAAAGCAGGCCGAGGAGTTCTCCGAGAAGACCGGTAACCCAAGCATCATTGACATCGTCGGAGCATGGCCCGAAGCCTTAGCAAAATACATAGACTTTGTCGCGGATACGACGGACTCGACATTTCTCGTTGACGGAACTACTTCAGAAGTCCGAATAGCAGGCGTCAAGCGCGTGAAAGAGGCCGGCTTAACCGACAGAGTCATCTACAACACGATCATGCCGGGATACAAACAAGAAGAACTCGATACTTTAAAGAAGTCTGAGGTTAAATCAGCCATACTTTTAACGTTTAATCCAAAGATGCCCACGCTAAGCGGAAGGCTCGAAGTTTTGGAAGGGCTGCTGAAGGCCGCTGACCAGGCCGGAATAGAAAAGCCTCTCGTTGACACAGCAATTCTCGATGTGCCTGATCCCGGCCCAGCAGGAAAGACCATATTCTTGGTCAAGAAGCGGTATGGTCTTCCGGCTGGTTGCGGAGCGCACAACGCAATCGATAGATGGCATCAGAGAAAGAAGCTGGATAAAATGAGATATTGCATGAGCAGTGCGGTCGCCTTCACTTCCATAATTGCGATGGGAGGAAATTTCCTCTTGTACGGGCCTCTTGGTAGAGCACCACAAGTGTTTCCTACAGTCGCTCTGGCCGATGCCTACGTCGCGTACTCTATGAGACAAGAATATGGAATTGGCCCGGCGGTAAAGAATCACCCATTGACAAGAATCTTTACGCTATAGTTTCTTGATCAAGCAGGGTTCTTGTAAATCGACCATGAGATTCTGAAAAAACGCTAACGTTGCCAAAAGAGTCCCTTCAAGGCAAGATGTAAAACTGATAAGTCAAGTTATCAAATATTCTTCACAACGGTGAGCGTTTTGGATGCATTGGAGGAAATTAAGGACCTTATCATAAGAGTCTCAGATGTTGAAGAGGTCAAGGAAACTGTTGATAGGACCCTTAAATCAGGCGTCGACCCACTGGAAATCCTGAATACCCTCAATCAAGCTCTCGATGAGGTTGGTAGAAGATATGAGAAAGGCGAATACTTCCTATCTGAACTCATAATGGCAGGCGTATTATCCACTGAGGTTACGAACCTGCTTGAACCACACTTGATAAGATCCAGAAGAAGATCGCTAGGTAAAGTTGCGATTGGAACAGTCAGAGGGGACATACACGACATTGGTAAGAATATACTCATCATGATGTTGCGCTCTGCAGGCTTTGATGTTGTTGACCTTGGGGTTGACGTTCCAGCCGAGAACTTCGCCAACGCAATAGAAGAGAAGCAGGCCAACATTCTCGGCTTGTCGGCCCTCCTGACATCCTCAATGGATGAGATGAAGAAAGTCATAGAGACCATTGAGAAGAGAGGACTTAGGAATCGAGTGAAAATAGTTGTCGGCGGGAGACCTCTAACCAGAGAGTTCGCTAAAGAGATTGGAGCCGACGGATACGCCAAGGATGCTGTTGAGGGGGTCAAGGTTGTCAAAGATCTTGTGTGATGGTTAATGAAAAAGAAAGAACGCGTTCTAAAAGCCCTAGAAATCGAGGAACCTGATCAGGTTCCTATGACTGAGCTTGACATCGAGGTTCCACTGATGGAAACGATAGTCGGAGAGAAGTTCCAAGGAGCCACATCACTCCAGACACCAATAGTTGCGGACCGCGAACTGGAAAAGAAGAGAACCGACTTCAAGATAGAATGCTACAAGAAGATTGGCTTTGATATGCTCTCAGTCGATCTCTCACCTCCCGATAATTGGAAGCCTAGAAAGAACCCTGACGGGACACTGGTTGATCTGTGGGGAAGAGTGCTTATGCTTGACAAACAAGCGAAGGCATGGGTTCCGTATGGAACAATCTTCAATAATCCAGAGGACTTCAATGACTTTGAACTTCCGAGTCCTACGGCTACAGGTTGGACCTTTGCGACCGAATATGCCAAGAGAGTAGTGAAGGATGAGATGGCAATAGCCACCTTCATAAGAGACCCATTTGCCCACGCCTGGGAGGTCTTTACGCCTCTGAAGTTTGTCACGTGGATGTATCGGATACCGAATTTCATAAGAAGAGTCATTGAGATGATAGCTGACTTCCATGTAGATATAATAAAGCGCATAGCAGAGACCGGAGCCGACTTAATAATAAGTGGAGGGGATTACTGCGAGGAGAAAGGACCGATGGTCCCGACAAAGTTCTTTAGAGATGTAGTTTTTCCAAACCTTAAGAGGCAAGTTGACGAAGCCCACAGGAGAGGTCTCAAATTCATCAAGCACACCGATGGAAACGTCAATCCGCTGCTGGAAGACTTGGCCGGCATAGTTGACGGGCTCCACTCACTGGATCCGACTGCTGGAGTCGATATAGGCGATGTTAAGGCCAAGTATGGTCAAAGACTTATTTTGATGGGGAATGTGGCCGTGGACAGTTTGGCTAGGAA
>CAYZTF010000029.1:0-1330 GCA_964481305.1 uncultured Candidatus Bathyarchaeia archaeon
GATCTAGTTCAGCAGCTACACGAAACGATAAGAACCAAAGGCACCGCCAAAGCCATCCACTGTATCGACTCCATAGCGATGATAGCGGTCTCCGGACCCCAGCTTGAGAAGATTCCCGGCATAGTGGATATTGTAGTATCGCCCATCGCCAATAAAGGCGTCAACATATATGGCGTCCTAACCATAAGCTCCTCGGTCAGAGTGTTTGTCCCATGGAAGGACCGAGAAGACACCCTTTCCTTGGTGAACGATAGCATAAAGAAAGTTCACCAGCTCAAGAGGGGAGACTAATGGCAAAACTTAAAGTATCCATTCTAGGCGCCACCGGAATGATTGGTCAGCATTTCATCCACCATCTTGAGAACCATCCTTGGTTCGTAATTGAAGCTGTCGCAGCGTCAGATAGATCGGTAGGAACGAGATACGGTGATGCGATGAGAACCGTCCACATAGAACGTGTGCCCAAGGAGATAGCGGAGTTGAAGGTATGTCCTATCGATCCGAAGGCTGTCGGCGACGTTGACGTTGCCTTTTCGGCCTTGCCCGCCGAAGTGGCTGGCAAGATAGAAGAGGATTTTGCGAAAGCAGGTATAACCGTGATAAGTACAGCCCGCTCCCATAGAATGGACAGCGATGTACCAATATTGATACCGGAGATAAATGCAGATCACATCAGCCTCATAGACGAGCAACATAGGCGAAGAGGGTGGGACGGCGCCATCGTAACGGAACCGAACTGCACCGCCGCCGCTCTGGTCATGCCTCTTAAGCCTATTCACGAAGGCTTTGGCATAGAGTCCGTCATCGTGTCGTCGATGCAAGCGGTCTCCGGAGCAGGGTATCCGGGAGTCGCCTCCTTAGATATCATAGACAATGTCTTACCGTTCATCAAGGATGAAGAGGAGAAGGTGGAAGCCGAAACGCTGAAGATACTTGGAGCCCCGAAGAGACCTGCCGAATTCAAGGTTTCCGCCAGCTGCCATCGTGTTCCCGTATTAGACGGCCACACCGAAGCTGTTTTTGTCGGAACGAAAAAGGCGGTGGAAGTCGACGAGGTCGTCACGGTGATGAACGAATTCAGGGGAGAGCCGCAAGAGCTGAAACTTCCGTCTGCCCCAGAACAACCCATCGTTGTTCGAAGTGAGAGTGACCGGCCACAGCCACGCCTTGACCGAATGACGGGAAAAGGAATGTCCGTCGTTGTAGGAAGAGTTAGAAAGGATCCAGTTCTTAACGGCATAAAGTTCATAGTTGTTGGACACAATACGATTCGAGGGGGTGCCGGCAACTCAGTACTGAGCGCCGAGCTATTGAAAGTTAAGGGGTACCT
>CAYZTF010000029.1:1430-6133 GCA_964481305.1 uncultured Candidatus Bathyarchaeia archaeon
TCCAAGCAAACGTAGGCTCAGCTCGAGAACACCTCATGCTGAAGGAGATGGGGAAGATAGCCGAAGACTGTGAGAGGTTGGGTATACCTCTTCTGGCGATGATGTATCCTCGAGGTAAGGATGTCAAAGACGAGCACGCTGCAGAGCTTGTGGCGCATGCAGCTAGACTGGGGGCGGAGATTGGAGCTGACATTATAAAAACCAATTATACGGGAAGCCCGGAAACGTTCAGAGACGTCGTTAGGGGATGTCCCGTTCCCGTCATCATAGCCGGAGGCCCTAAAGCAAAGACTGTTGAAGATATTTTGCAGATGGTCTACGACTCGGTTCAGTGCGGTGGAGCAGGGGTCTCAATCGGGAGAAACGTATTCCAACATAAAGATCCAACGGCTATGGTAAAGGCCCTTTCGGCCATAGTGCACGAAAACGCCTCAGTGAAAGACGGTCTGAAAGTTCTCGGCGAGAAGACTTGAGAGAACTGTGGGTCGAGATCGAAGATGCGTTGCCTCTGGAACGTAAAAGGGCTATACTTGAGGCGTCCTCAAAGCATAACGTCACCGTCATATTGAAGGGGGACGGAGTTCGCCTAGCGAAATCGTATAGAGTTAGAACGGCGTCTTTCGATGACGGTGACATAAAGTTAGTCGATGAAGCAGAATTAGCTCAACGGATGAAGACAAGAAAGACGAAGCCGCTCGGCGTCAAAATATCGATAAAAGATGCGCGAGACGAAGACAAAGTTGCAAATGCCATCGAGAAGAGCATAGACTATGTCATACTTCGTTTCACCGACTGGAAGATAATTCCGACGGAGAACATAATAGCAAAAGCCCACGGAAAAACGAAGTTACTTGCAGAAGTAACTGGTTCACAAGAGGCTAAGTTGGCCTTCGAGACCCTCGAACTGGGTGTGGATGGCGTGGTCCTCAAGACTTCGGATCTCGACGAGATAGAGTCCGTTGCTGCGGTTACGGCGACTGCAAGAACCCGTCTGGACGAGAAGGAAAAAGCTTCCAAGATTACACTAACCGTAGCAAAGATAACCTCTTGCAAACAGCTTGGAATAGGCTCCCGGGTTTGTGTAGACACTTGCGACATGATGGTCGAAGGAGAAGGGATACTTGTAGGATCTCAGTCCTCAGGACTTTTCCTGATTCAAGCGGAGGTAGGTGAAGACCTGAAGTCGGAGCCTAGGCCCTTCAGAGTGAACGCCGGCGCTGTATCCCTCTACGTCCTCACACCGGGTGATAAGACGCAGTACCTCTCGGAGTTGCAGGCTGGGGATGAGGTCTTGATAGTGGACAGACAAGGTAACAGTCGAAGCGTGAACATCGGTCGAGTGAAGATCGAGAAGAGGCCGATGGTGCTCATCGAGGCGGAGGTCGATGGCAGAAAGATAAAAACGATAGCGCAGAACGCGGAGACTATACGCCTCGTCTCGAGTGACGGTGTAATGCCGGTCACAGAACTGAAGCCGAACGATCAAGTCTTAGTGCGAGTGCAAGAGGGCGGAAGACACTTCGGCGTCAAAGTGGAGAAGGAGTCGGTGATCGAGCGGTGAAATACAGGATCTGCGCCGTAGTTCCCGCTGAAACAGCACATGATCTGACAGCTATGCTGGAGAAGGCTGAGAAAGCTGAGCCGGACCTTATCGAGATAAGGATGGACTACCTAGCGGAAGATTTCAAATCTAAGGATGTTAGAAAGTTGACAGACATACCGCTCATAGCCACAAACAGGCCCAGGAAAGAAGGGGGACTTTTCGAAGGACCGGAGTCCAAGAGAATCGACCTTTTGCTGAGGGCCGCTAAAGACGGTTTTGACTTCGTAGATATCGAACTCATGCCGAGCCGAAACATGAGCCTCGTAGAGAAGATAAACAGCATGGGCGTTAAGACGATAGTCTCGTTCCATAACTTCACATCGACGCCGAGTCTCTCAGAGATGCGTCGGATATTTCAGAAAATGCTTGAGACAGAAGCGGATGTCTGTAAGATCGTCACCAAGGCAAGGTCTGTTGACGACAATTTGTCAATTCTACGGTTTGTGAGAGAGGCCTCGAAAGAGAGTAAGGTTGTCTCATTTTGCATGGGAAAACTCGGCATCTCATCAAGGATTCTCTCGCCCATTTTCGGCGCGTTCTTTACCTACGCCTCCTTGGAAAGGGGTAGAGAGTCGGCGGAAGGCCAGCTAACGATAGATGAGATACGCGCAGTACACAGTTTCCTCGGTGTTAAGTGATGGAGATAGGCACCGATACACGCGTCTACGCCTTGATCGGCGACCCTATAGAGCATTCTTTAAGTCCGCTGATGCAGAATCTAGCTTTCAGATTACTTGGACTCGACTGCATCTATCTGGCGTTTCGCGTCAAGCCCGAAGAATTAGGATGGGCGATCAAAGGAATCAGAGCATTGGGCGTTTCAGGCTTCAATGTTACGGTCCCACACAAGGTTGCCGTTATCCCCTTTCTGGATGAGGTTGACCATTCAGCTTCAGACGTGGGTGCGGTCAACACTGTCACGAACCGTGGTGGCCGACTCGTCGGCCACAACACTGACGGGTCCGGCGCCCTAGCCGCGTTGTCTGATGAAGGGGTCGATCTGAAGGGTAAGAAAGTCGTAATATTGGGGGCTGGTGGCGCCGCCAGAGCGATAGCCTTCGCCACCGCCCATGCCGCAGGCAGTTTGGTCATAATGAACAGGACGACATCCAAGGCGGAGGAGCTTTCCAGCGATCTGAAAAAGCGGTACAGGAAACTGATCGAAGCGAGGAAGCTGTCAAATGAGACGCTGTCAGAAGAGCTTGTAGACGCCGAGGTGCTGATAAACGCCACATCCGTAGGTATGAGTCCGAGAACAGAGGAAAGCCTTGTAAACCGCCACATGATTCGACCTAAAACAACAGTCTTCGACATCGTCTACAACCCTTTAGAAACAAAGCTGATAAGCGAGGCCAAAGCCGCAGGAGCAAAGACCATAGGTGGCGCAAAGATGCTCGTCTACCAAGGCGCCCTATCCTTCGAAATTTGGACGGGGATTAAGGCTCCTGTCGATGAGATGCTTAAAGCCGTAATCAGAAGACTGAAGGAGGCTCAGAGTTGAGTGGATTCGGAGAGGCCATCGCCTTTGGAGCTGCGTCAATCGTAAATGCCATAGCCACTGGAAAAGGTGCCGCGTTGGGGGTAGACCTTTGGACCAAGGCGAGGGTTCGACTGACCGATGAGGCTGGCGTGATAAAGGCAAGAATTGTCTCTGAACCGGAGGAGAAGACCACCTTAATCGAGAAGTCTGTGTTGACCGTGTTAGAGTACTTTAAACTTGAACAAAGGTACGGAGCCGAAGCTGAGACCGAGTCCAATATCCCCATTGCTCGAGGACTGAAAAGCAGCAGTGTAGCCGCGAACGCACTAGTCCTTGCCACTGCGGATGCCTTAGGAAGACGCCTTAATGACCTCACGGCGATAAAGCTCGGAGTCGACGCCGCGGTGAGAGCGAAGACGACCGTCACCGGTGCATTCGATGACGCTTGTGCGTCATACCTAGGCAACGTCGTTGTAACCGACAATTATGAACGGAGGATACTGAGACAGTTCAGAGTTGACGAAGACTTCACTGTGCTGTTTCATGTCCCTCCAAAGAAGTCGTACACCGTCAACTCAGACACTAAGATGATGAAACTGATCGCGCCTGAGATCGAGGTCGCCTTCCATGAAGCCCTCTCTGGCAACTTCTGGACGGCATTGACGCTGAACGGTTTCTTGTACGCGGCGGTCCTAGGATACGACCAGAGGATTGCCATCGACGCTTTGGAGGCCGGTGCCATCGCCTCTGGCCTCACGGGTAAAGGACCGGCCACGGCCGCCGTCGTAACCAACGAAAACATGGAAAAGGTCGTCAAATCTTGGAGCCGCTACGAAGGGGAAATACTTCGCGCAAAAATAAATCGAGAAAAAGCCCACGCCGTGAGAAAAGAGTGATGAAACAAGCGTTAATCAGGGAAACAAGCGAGCTGAGGGGACGCGTTGAAGCGCCATCTTCGAAGAGTTACACTCATCGAGCGATCATTGCAGCCTCCCTTGCCGAAGGGAGGTCAAGACTAAATAAGATCCTTTTCTGCGATGATAGCATCGCAACCATTAACGCCTGCTCGATGCTTGGGGCGTCTATAGAAAAAGAGAACGACAAACTACTCATAGACGGAACCTCAGAACTAACAGTACCTAAAGAAGCCATTGATTGTAAAGAGTCCGGGTCCACCATCAGGTTCATGACCCCCATCGCGGCTTTGGCGAAGGGGATCACTGTATTAACGGGGTCGCCATCGCTGAAAAAGAGGCCCATTGGACCGCTGGCGGAATCCTTGGAGCAGTTGGGTGTACGTTGCACGTCACAGGCAGGTTTTCCGCCTGTAACGGTGTTCGGAGGAGGGATAAAGGGCGGAAAGACATCTATTGCCGGGAACATTAGTTCGCAATTTGTTTCAGGATTGCTACTTGCGTGCCCACTGGCCGAGAACGATACCGAAGTAATCCTAACCACCGACTTGGAGTCGAGACCTTACGTTGAACTAACTTTACATGTACAGCGAGAACACAGCGTTATTGTTAAAGCCTTAGAAGACTTTAGACGATACTCGATTCCAAGCGGTCAGAAGTACAAGCCTTTTGACCATATTGTGCCTGGCGATTTCTCGTCGGCGTC
>CAYZTF010000030.1:0-5997 GCA_964481305.1 uncultured Candidatus Bathyarchaeia archaeon
TTTGGTCGCGCATCTAAAGTTATGGCGGTTCTGCCTAGAGCACTTCCTCCGCTTACTAAAGCGCGCAGAAGAGAGGCTGCCCGCATGAAAGAGGCTGGACAAACCTTCGTTGAAAAGTTGGCGAAGATAGTGAAGGAGTTTCCAATACTCACCGAGATCCATCCATTCTATTACGAACTCGTCGATGTCACAGTCGGTGTTGGAAGCCTGAAGAAAAGCTTGGCGGCTTTGAATTGGGCTGCCAATATGATAAGCAACCTCAGCAGTCGAAACCTTGACAAGGTTAGGTGGGTCGCGAATACCCGCGACGCTGCCAATCTGAGACGTAGTGCCTACGGAAGAATGGCGTCTGTCATTTTCCAGATCAAGAAAGACTTGAATTTTCTTAAGGAGGCTAGCGCCAAGCTTAGAGCTCTCCCATCGATCGAGACTAAACTAATCACAATAGTGGTGGCAGGTTACCCTAACGTTGGGAAGTCTACTTTTGTAAAGCAAGTTTCCACTGCAAAACCTAAGATAGATAACTATCCCTTCACTACGAAGGAGATTATCGTTGGACACAGGGAAACTGCCCTTGGCCGTTGCCAGATAATCGACACCCCAGGCCTCTTAGACAGACCCTTAAGCGAAAGAAATCGATTGGAACTTCAAGCCATAATCGCCCTAAAACACCTCGCCCACACGATTATCTTCATAGCAGACCCATCAGAAACATGCGGCTACCCATTAAACTACCAATTGAACCTTTATCACGAGGTCAGTGAAGGGTTTGCCGACATTCCCTTCGTAAAGGTTCTGAACAAAGTAGATCTAGTAGACTCCAGTACAATCGAGAAGGCAAAAACAGCGCTGGCTGATCATGTGTTCGAAGCTATCGCAAAAGAGGCCATTGGGGTACAGGAGGCCTTTGAAGAAGCCTTAACCCTGGCGTTGTCGAAGTTCAAGAATGTTACTCAATAACATTCATTATGCCGAGACCGTTCACGAAAACTTTACCGGGCGACCTAAGCGCTCCTTCAACCTTAAACTTTGTGCCAGCTACAAGGTCTGTTATCTGAACATTCGTTAGAAGATGCATCGTAACTTCTGAGACGTTGATTGTTGAAGAACCATCTGCAACAGCCATATAAGGTATCAACATATCGCCCATATGTCGGTCGACAGGCATCCCCGACCTCAACTCTGTTAACAGCTTATCAGCCGCCTCCTCACCTACCTTCTCGGCAGGCTTTCCCCTTTCTCCGAGGGCGTCGGCGCCAAGAACCGCTCCCGAAGTTGTCTCAGCATATAAAAGGATGCCGCTTCCAGCACCAAGATGGGGGTCTTTATCAGGTGGATACCACTCAGCAAAGACATCTATATCCCTATAACCTTCCTTTTCCAAAACAACCGTCGCTGCCTTTGCCTGTCTCTCAGCGACGTGTCTCGGCAGTTTCACGCAGTGGCTCACTCCTCTAATCCTCTCAACCTCACCAAATTCTGTGAGGTTTATATGCCTCAATCTCCTTAGGGGCTGAACCGCCATGGAAGCCTTTCCACCACCCTTCGGATAGTGTCCACGCCTCGTAAAAACTATCGTCGCCTCATAGCCCATTTTTTCCAGAATAGGTAGGGCGACATATTTCATGTAATCGATTGTTGGGCTCCATCGCACATCTGTTCCACCAGTTATGTCAAACTTCACAGCTCCCGGCGTAAAGGCTGCTGCTGGCATAAGAGCTTGCAAGACTAGCGAGATGCTTCCAGCAGTTCCAACCTCAAACGAGAAGTCTCCAGAAAGCCTCGTCCGGGGCTCAAACACAAGTTCTGTGGATCCAAGCGACAGACCCTGGGCCTCTGCCTTGGTTAAAGTTGCAACTGCCTCGACCCCCGTAATATGTTGAGGCTGGAGGCCCTTGGGAGACCGCTTCGCCCTTACGTTGAATATGCGTATCTTTTTCCCGAGGAGTGTCGCGAGGGCTACGCTCGTTCTGATTACCTGTCCTCCTCCTTCTCCTACCGAGCCATCGATCTCTATCAAAGCCATCATAAACCTAAAATTTTAGTGCAGACTTAAGGCAGTATCGTTGGCTGGAAGAAGATGCTCTCTGTTTACTTCGGCAAGAGAGGGCAGGTGTGGTACAGTATAGCCTTGAATGAAGACAAGAAAATCATAGGGTCAAGCTTCTCTCTGAAAGCCAGAAGAGAAGCCGCGTTGAGCGTCTTCAAGAAACTGCCCCTAAACTTGCCCTTCACCGTCAAGAGTGAAGATCAGTACGTTCAGAAAATCTTCAATGCTATGAGCAACATCTATGAGGGTGTGAAACCGCGCTTCAGCTCCAAAATTAGCATGGATCATCTACCGTCTTTCACAAAAAGAGTGTTAGAAGCTGTAATGGACATCCCGCATGGATTCGTCAGCACTTACGGCGGAGTAGCCAGTGCGTTAGCGAAAAAAGATGCTGCTAGAGCAGTGGGAAACGCCATGGCAAGAAACCCTTTTCCTCTGATCGTGCCGTGTCATAGAGTAGTCTGCTCCGACCTCACTCTTGGAGGCTACGGTTACGGCCTAAAGCTGAAAAAGCTTCTTCTTGAAAGGGAAGGCGTAAGATTTAGAAACATAGGCAGTTCAGCAGTTCACGTGGACTCGAAACACGTTTATGTGCCACCGCAAACATGACTTGATAAAGTCATCGTTGGTGAATGAAGTATGAGGGAAAATGTGAAAAGGGGGCTTTTCGTCGGCAGGTTTCAACCCTTTCACATCGGCCATGTTCAAGTTGTTAAGAGGCTACTGAAGTCTGTGGACGAGTTGATAATAGTCGTAGGGAGTTCGCAGCTGAGCCATGAGCTGAACAACCCCTTTACCGCAGGGGAACGTATCACTATGATTAGGTACGCTCTCGACGAGGAAGGCATTAACCCAAAACAATATCATGTGATCCCTGTACCGGATGTGACGGCCCACGCCGTCTGGGTTAACCAGGTCATCGCTCTTACACCCAGTTTCAGCATTGTCTACTCTAACGAACCACTTACCCGCCGTCTATTCAAGGAAGCCGGTTTCAAGGTGGAAAACGTCCCCTTCTACCATCGTGAGACCTACTCAGCTACGGAGGTCAGAAGAAGAATACTCAACGATGGAGGCTGGGAGGAGCTTCTTCCAAAGAGCGTAGCCGAGTACATAAAGAGGATGGACGGTGTCTCAAGAATCAGAGAACTCGCGGTATCCGACACGACCTAAGCAGTGGACAAGGAAACCTCGACTAATCCGCCAGGCTTTGTCTTGAAGACTTCTTCCGCGCTTCCCATATTGACCGCAACCTCCAGAAAACTGCTGCTTCCTACCAATGCTAGTGGTTTACTGGAAGGGGCGTCCCCATAGGTTCCGCAGAGTCTTAGAGTCATACTTCTACCGTCTACAGCGACGGTGAGCAGCCTTCCTTCCGAAGCTTTTATCTCATCAAGAAATGCTGTTGAAATATTTGTTATGATGTTTCCAAAGCCGTCTATATGAAGAACCTCTCCAAGGATCTTTCCTCCGCGAAGTACCGGCTCCGCAAAAGAGGGTTTAACCGGGTTCAATACCTCTCGTCCAAACCTGGAAGCTCCAGCTCCTCTCGCAAGATAAGCCGCTACAGGTGCGAAAACGTCTCTGCCGTGGAATGTTCTCGAAACCTCTTTAGAAAAGATCCTGTCGTCTGTAATATGGTATACGTGTTTTAGCCCTTCCTTCTGCGCAGACAAAAGTAAAAGGCCGTTATCCGGCCCCACATAAACACTTTTCGCGGTCTTAACCATGATTGGTCTCCTCTTTGTTCCAACCCCAGGGTCCACAACCGCTACGTGTATAGTTCCTTGCGGGAAATACGGCGTCGCGACAGCCAGAAGAAAGGCGCCCATTCTAATGTCAAACTTTTCAACCTCGTGGGTAATGTCAACTATTTTTGCACCAGGGCAGATGGTCAAAATGACGCCCTTCATCTCAGCAACGTATGGGTCTCTCAACCCAAAGTCTGAGAGCAGGGTGATTATCTTTTTCATTCCCACAAGAACCTGTCCCAAAGCAGAATTGAATTCGCCTTAACATTTTGTCTACTCAGGGTAAGGCTTAAAGATTTTATCTCGATTCTCGACCAGAATTCTTTAAGGAGAGACCGATTTGAAGGCACGAGTCCATGTCTTTATAAGCGGGAGGGTTCAAGGCGTCTTCTTTAGATCCGAGACCAGTTCCGAAGCATACTTTCGAGGTGTGACTGGCTGGGTTAGAAACCTTCGAGATGGAAGAGTTGAGGCGGTCTTTGAAGGTGATGAAGACAAGGTGAAAGAAATGGTTCAGTTTTGTCGGGTAGGTCCGCCAGGCGCTAGAGTGATGAACGTTGAAGTGATTTGGGAGAGCTACACGGGAGAGTACAAAGACTTTTCAATTCGTTACAATTATTGAGCCGCTTATATTGGTAGACGATATAGCGTCTAACTCATTATTATTGGAATGAAGAATCAATGAATGTTTCTAGATTGAAAATCTTGGTACTGAGCGACTTTCACGGAGCTGAATCGAGCTTAGAAAAAGCCTCAAAAAGAGCCATTGCCGAAAAGGTAGACGCGATAACTCTTTCTGGCGATTTAACTCATTTTGGGGACGTTTCAGATGCCCAGCGGATGCTAAGGGTTCTAAGCAGACCAAGAATACCCGTTGTATTTGTTCCTGGAAACTGCGACCCGTTAGAACTAGTGACCAACAGGAGTATTGAAGGTACTTATTGTCTTCATGGCACATCCAAGACTCTGTCAAACCTAAGTTTTCTGGGCATTGGAGGCAGTTTGCCAGGGCCTTTTGACACCCCTCTTGAGGTTGAAGAAGAGGCTTTTGCTCACCTTCTAGACAGGGCTTATGAAAAAATGGCTAATAAGAATCGTTTCATACTCATCTCGCATACGCCACCAAAAAACACGAAGGTTGATGCAACACGTTCTGGGGCTCATATCGGTAGTGCCGCGATTAGGGATTTCATCGTTCGAGCAAAGCCTCTGGCGGTAGTCTGCGGTCATGTTCACGAAGCTAGAGGTACAGACAAGGTCAACGAAGCCTTAGTCGTTAATCCCGGACCTGCTAAACTCGGTATGTGTGCTTTGCTGGAAGTCAGCAGAGGGGTCAAAGTCGAGTTGAGTGTTCTGTGAGCAGATGGGTGTTCAAATCAGTTTATAAATGATCATAACCAGATCTTTATGAACTCAGATGTGAAAATCGGAAAGAGACGTGGTTTTTACCGTTGTCTGTCAAAAAGGGAGATTTCATTCTGATCGATTACGTTGCCAAAGTAAAGGAGACAGGGGAAGTCTTCGACACCACTATCGAAGAAGTGGCGAAGAAGGAGGGTATCTTGAAAGAAAATGAGGTCTACGCACCCATGCTTGTGGTCGTAGGCGAGGGATGGGTGCTAAAGAGTCTAGATGAGTCTCTGCCCGGCCTCGAGGTGGAGAAACTGGCCACCATAACGATCCCTCCTGAGAAGGGCTTCGGGCCGCGAGATCCAAAGAAGGTTCGATCGATGCCACTGAGAAGGTTTAGAAAGCAGAATGTGTCTCCGACGCCTGGCATGCGTGTTGACATCGATGGAAAAGCTGCTGTCATAAGGACTGTGGGTGCTGGACGCGTCCAGGTCGACTTTAACGCCCCGCTAGCTGGGAGAACCCTGACCTACGACCTGACCGTTAAAAAGGTCATAGACGCTGTTCCAGATAAGATTGCAGCCCTTGTTCGAAGGAGGATTCAGTCAGCAAAGGCTGAGAACCTAGACCTCAAGATCACAAAGACGCGAGTCCACATAGGTTTACCTAAAGAGGTCTACTACCTAGAAGGTCTTCAATTCGCCAAACGCGGGATTGCGAACGACATTCAGAAGTTTTTCCCAAGCTTGAGGACCGTAAGCTTCGTTGAAACCTTCACGAAGGCGTCTTCCCAGGCAGGCGACGTAAAACCGAGTGAACAAGCTTCCGCCCAAGCTGGAACTTAAT
>CAYZTF010000031.1:0-1221 GCA_964481305.1 uncultured Candidatus Bathyarchaeia archaeon
AACGGGAAATCAGCTTATAGGCTGACAACGATGCTCCACCAACAGGTACCAATGCACCTTACAGATAACTAAAAGGTCATTAACAAGAAACAGACACCAATAAAGCTAAAGGAAAGGTACCAACGACTTCATAGAAACTTTTGACAAACAAAAGCAGAGGGCACACTCTCGGGTAGAAAAAAGTAACGATGTACAACACTGCTTACATTAGTCATCTAAGAAAGAAGACAGGGGAAGACAATTGTCCAGCTCTGGCGCATTAAGGTATCTTGACAGAGCCTCGTCCAAGCCGCTCGTTCGACATCTAATCTACGCTGGTTCCGTGATCTTCTTTCTAGGAATAATCCTTGTTCCACCGATCCTAGGTGTGGCACTCAAATGGAGTGCCATAGGCGAAGTCTTCCAGAGCCCCAGCTTAATGTCAAGAGCGTCTTCAGCGATCTATGCTTCGTTTGCGATTGCCTTCCTAGTCTCTTTTCTCGACCTCGTCGCGGGTTTGCCCCTAGCCTGGTTCATCGCAAGGGGAAGATCCAAGTGGCTCAACGTACTCGACACGCTAGCCGATCTACCCTTCATTGTCCCCACCGTAACTCTGGGCTATTCATTGCTACTATTCTGGAGCGGAGCTGGAGGCATCGCACAAATCTTTGGCGGCAATCCCCTCGTGTCACCTGGCTGGCTTCTGATCGTTCTGCTACACTTTGCCTTCTCCTATCCCGCCGTGGTCAGAGTCATCGTGGGTGCCCTTCTCGACTACAAGATAGTCTATGAAGAAGCTGCCAGAACCCTAGGCGCCGCCCCGGTAACCGCCGACAGAACCGTAACATTACCCATTCTGAAATCGAGTCTGATAGCAGCCTTCACTTTTGCCTTCGCTAGGTCGCTCTCCGAAACCGGTGCAACTGTGATTGTTGCAGGCGCCTTTGAGAGCGGCGTCGTCTTCATCAAAAATACTAGAGACCTCGGTCAAGAAGGCCCCATGGTCTTCGTAAGCTTCGTATTGATACTGACCGCTTGCCTGATCTATCTAGTGATTAGGCTACTCGGACCAAGGTTAAAGATTCCCGTAAAGAAAGTTTGGCCATCCATGGAAAGAAAACTCAGTGGCTCCAAGGTGAAGACTTTCAGAGATTCTATAACAATGTTCGTGTTCTTGGCCCTCATTCTCGCTCCTTCCCTATTCATCGTTTTCCCAGTTTTCAGCGCAATAGCAGGCGGCAC
>CAYZTF010000031.1:1321-2838 GCA_964481305.1 uncultured Candidatus Bathyarchaeia archaeon
TATTTTGTTCGTACAATGGTTGGGGCAGTAGAGCGAGTGAACATGGACCTCGAAGAAGCGTCAAGAACCCTCGGCGCCAGACCGTTCGCGGTGTTCAGAACGCTTATTCTACCTTTGACAAAATACTCCCTCTTCGCAGGAACAATAATGATGTTCGCCAGAAGCGTTGACGAAACAGGCGCAACCCTCGCCGTCGTATCAACGATGAAAACCGTCCCAGTGCTGCTCGTTGACTGGGTCAAGCACACGGTGCCCGCATCGCCTATGGATATTGCCCTGGGAGCCGGCTTCCTCGTACTGCTCTCCTTTGCCATTCTTCTGGTCTTGAGACTCGTGGTTGGAGGACGGTATTGATATGCTTAATATAGCAATTCACCACGAACACCTATAATCGCTAGAAGCCAGCGGAGGCTGCACGCGTTGCCGGAAATCAAGATAGTCAACGTTTCGAAGAGGTTCGGGAAGATCGTGGCGGTTGACAACGTTAGCCTCCAAGTCCAAGACAAGGAATATTTCTCTCTCATCGGTCCAAGCGGCTGTGGAAAAACAACCCTTCTCAGGATTATTGCCGGCCTGGTTGAGCCGGACGAAGGGGAGATCTACATTGACAACAATTTGGTGAATAAGGTCCCGCCCGAAGACCGAGGCATAGGATTCGTATTTCAAACCTACGCGCTCTTCCCCCACATGGATGTCTGGGACAACGTCATGTATGGACCCAGAGTGAAGGGTTGGGAAGAGACGAAGAGCGAAAAAGTCGGCGACGAAATGCTGAGGATGGTGAGACTCGGCGAGAGACTAGACGCTTTCCCGCACGAACTGAGCGGTGGCATGATGCAACGCGTCGCTCTAGGAAGGGCTTTGACCGCTGGCGCCAAACTCCTTCTCCTCGACGAGCCCCTGGGTGCACTAGACGCTAAGATCCGGTTTGAGTTAAGATACGACCTCCATAAGCTGGTCAAGGACCTAGGCTTAACAGCCATCCACGTCACGCACGATCAAGGCGAGGCCATGGCTATCTCAGACAGAATCGCGGTCATGAGGAAGGGCAAGATCCTGCAGGTTGGAACGCCACAGGAACTATACAACAACCCAGAACACATCTTCGTAGCAAACTTCATCGGCCAGAACAACTTTCTGGAAGGCTCTGTGGTTAAAACAGACGACGACAAAGTCCAAATTGAGCTAAGCGGAGGACTAACTGTCTCCAGCTCAAGCACGTTGAAGAAAGCGGGCGAACGAGTGGTCTTGGCAGTCCGACCCGAGATCTTCACAATCGAAAAAGGACACACGAATAGACCCAATTCATTGTTAGGTGTAGTTGAAAGACTAATTTATGAGGGAACAAACATTCGATACGAGGTGAGACTGGAAAACAAAGAAATCGTTGTGGTAGAACGCCCATCTCTCACAGAGAAGTGGTTTAACACAGGCGACGGTGTCACCGTCAGCTTCCCAAGCGAAAAAAGCCGCATATTCGCGTACCCAAGTGAAGGGTTGGGAAAGGAACTAGCCGT
>CAYZTF010000031.1:2938-5987 GCA_964481305.1 uncultured Candidatus Bathyarchaeia archaeon
CAAGCTTCCATTGCTGGTCTCGCTTCTTCCTGATTCTTACATTCTCTTTTGCTATACTTGCTTGGGTTTTCAACTTCTTCCGCTGGACAAGTTTCGCAGATGTCACATGGTCCAGCGCCGTAGGAGAAAGCCTTGTGTAAACCGTTCAGAAAAGCTTCTCTTTCCAGCTCAAACATAACCTCGTTGACTGTTCGTCGGCCTTCCGTCTCTTCCTTCTCGGCGAACTCAACTAACAGTGCTTTGTTATAGCCTCTCAATCTGCTCCTGGTTTCTTCCGGAGTTGGTGAGTATGGAGGACATGTAAAATGTCTCGCGTATCCATTACAACCATATTCACACTTTTGCCTCACCCAGTCCTCAACAAAAACATCTTTTACAGCAATGACTTTAGTCGAATTTGCTCCTTTCTCAACAGCCCGTTTTTGTAAGTTTTTGATAACGTCTTCAGAAACCATGAGAGCTTGTACCGTTGCAAGAATTATAAATGTTACCTGATGACTCACCATTTTAAGTAAGAACTGAAACAACCATTCTCAAGTGAAGCCTTGAACATCTTCGTAACTGGCAGACCCGGTGTAGGCAAGACAAGCGTCGTCCAGAGGACTATGCAAGCTTTAGCCGAACTGGGATACGAGGCGGGAGGCGCCTATTGCCCAGAGATCCGAGTGGGTGCAACGCGGGTCGGTTTCGAAGTCATAGACCTCAAAACAGGACGAAAAGGAATCTTAGCCCACGTCAATCAACCCGATGGGCCACGTGTTGGCCGCTACACAGTAAACCTACACGACCTTTCAGAAGTAGGAGCCGGAGCCATAATCAGGGCTATGGAAGAGACGGATTACATCGTGATAGATGAGGTCGGACCCATGGAATTACATAGCAGAAGCTTCCGCGAAGCCGTCACACGTGCGGTCGAGGGACCAAAGCCAGTTCTGGGCATCCTACACCATAGGCTACAGGATCCTCTCATCAATCGCATAAAGGGCAGAAAGGATGCGATGGTCTATGAGGTGACGCCTCAAAACCGGGAAAGCTTGCACAACATTATCGCCAAACTGATCGCGAAGGAGGCCGAGAGGCTAAAAGCTTGAAGCCAACGTTTCCCACGGAGACTCTAAAAGAAGGCGCGGTCAAAGTCCTGGTTCCGAGGCTAGACATCAAAGAAAAAGCCCCGTCCAAGGCGCCGGTCTTCTACAACCCACGCATGAAGCTGAACCGAGACATCGCCGTAATCGTCCTAAAGACCTTCCAAGAGGCCGCCGATCGAAAGCTCTCGGTCGCCGAACCTATGGCCGGCTGCGGAGTAAGAGGACTGAGATTCGCCGCCGAAGTTGAAAACATCGAGAAAGTCGTCATCAATGACCTGAACCCAGAGGCGGTGAAGCTGGCGAAGCTCAACGTCAGCAAAAACCGTTTGCGGAGAAAGGTCTGCGTGGAGGCCATGGACGCAAACTCATTCCTAAGCTTCCACTCATCACCCAAGGAGAGGTTTGACTTCGTGGACATCGACCCCTTCGGTTCGCCGGCTCCGTTCATAGACTCCGCGGTTAGGGCCGTGCGAGACCGAGGCCTGATCGCGTTAACCGCTACGGACATGGCACCCCTATGCGGCGTACATCCTGCAGCTTGTATAAGGAAATACTCGGGAAGACCGTTGAGGACGGAATATTGCCATGAGCTCGCGGTCAGACTACTGACGGGCTGCCTAGTCCTACAGTCGGCTAAACACGATTTTGGAGTCAAGATCCT
Organism: uncultured Candidatus Bathyarchaeia archaeon; assembly: GCA_964481305.1. Classification (GTDB taxonomy): domain Archaea; phylum Thermoproteota; class Bathyarchaeia; order RBG-16-48-13; family JAGMEO01; genus CAYZTF01. The sequence continues at coordinate 4,688 of CAYZTF010000031.1, forward strand.
CTTCAGCCACAGCACAGACCACTACATCCGTGTCTACGCCCAGTTACGACGGGGGGCCGAGGAGGCCAATAAAAGCGTTGAGGAGATGGGTTACATTCTGCACTGTTTCCACTGCCTCCACAGGGAACCTGTCCACGGCATCGCTGCAATGCTAGATAACAAATGCAAAGAATGCGGAAGAAGTCTCAGCGTAGCTGGACCCCTGTGGCTTGGAAAAATTCTCAGCGGAAAATTTCTGAGCAAGATGCTCAAGGCCGCCGGGCAAGGGATCAGCAGGGATAAGCGCCTGACCCGGCTTCTAGACATAGCGTCAGTTGAGGTGTGTGCCCCAACCACATACTTCGTCGTAGACAGAATAAGCGATAAACTGGGATCGCCAGCGCCACCAAAGTCCGATGTAATCCAGAGGCTTCTGAATCTAGGATATCGAGCTGTTCCTACACACTTCAATTCCAGAGGTGTCAAGACAAATGCGCCGGCAAAAATCGTCAAAGAGGCTGTTCTAGGAGCTGCTGAGACAAAGGAGACGACAGAAAAAGCACCACGATGATTTAAGTAACCGTGCCTCAAGTAATATTCAGGTGACATATTGCAAGCATACATACTGATCAACACAACGGCTGGGGCGTTGTGGAAGGTGGCCGAAGCGCTTCTGAAGGTCAAAGGTGTCAAAAAAGCCCACGCCGTCACGGGAGCATACGACGTCATCGCCTACGTAGAGTTCGACACGATGGAAACGCTGGGAAAGATCATAAACAACTGCCACGCCATCGAGGGAGTCACGCGAACTCAAACCGCGATAGCGATACCCGAACACACCGTCGAATGAAACGCTATTCTCACCATTTACCCAAGCTCGATCCGAGTGCATTAGTGCGGAACGTTTGCTTTTCTGTACGGCCCTCTAGTTCTTAGCCTCGCCTTTTTCCTTTTCTCAATTTTTTTCAGAACTTCATCCTCAGTTTCTTCTGTTCTGCCCGCGTTCGTATCTAGCTCTTTATCAGCCAAACTACGTGGTCTCCAAGCTTCTTCTTTCCAAACTCTCCTATTTCAAATTCTCTCATAAGAACCGTGCACTATTGCCTACCTATGCAAATCGATCCGCGAGATGTAAATCTTATCTACGTGTTAAGCAGAATCTGAAATTGGGCTTCAGCCACGCCAGACCTCAAAACAGAGGAAACACCAAAAATCGACGCAGACGAAATTATCGACGTTTTCAAAATTGATGTGGACTCGACTGAGCCCATGAAAGTTTCAGGGTTAAAAGATACTACCCGACTCTACAAAGTGAAGCGAC
>CAYZTF010000032.1:0-5696 GCA_964481305.1 uncultured Candidatus Bathyarchaeia archaeon
AGGGGCGGTCGTCTAGCATGGTCTATGATTCCAGCCTGGGGCGCTGGAGGCCGCGGGTTCAAATCCCGCCCGCCCCACCACACTTAAGTCGTCGAGACTTTTTTGATCTCTTGGACAGGTTGGGAGAATTCGGGGATTCTAAACGATCGATGAATCTAAGACTAGTTCTACAGTTCTCGGTTCTCGAATTAGTCAAGGATTAACTGATTAACGCTTCAACCCATTTTGCTTCAACCTCACGCTACCACATCTCCTGCATCACGATCCTTTTTTGCTGTTTGTATGAGCAATAAGAGCTTGCAGCAATAACTAGAACGTCTGCCATCTTGCCGCATGCGACCAGCTTTGCATGAAACTCGGCCCTCTCAGACATTTCCTTTAATTTCCTTCAAATTCCTGTAGATTCCAGTAAATTCCAGTGGATTCCAGCAGATTCCAGTAGAATCCTGTAAAATCCAGCGAGATTTTTAGTTTCCATTCGCCTTTCTTGAAAAGAATCATTTTCCGAAGACTTCAGAAACCAAAAAAAATATTTGGGCAAGGATTGCGCCTAGACGATCCGTGAAGCGCAAATGCTGCCTTGATTCGGAAAAACCCGTAGCCACAGAGGCGGATGCTTAATTTCGCATTTGAACCTCAATCTTTCAAAATCTTCGGCCGTCCAAAATGACTTATGATTTTCATGTCTGTTTTTTGTCAGGAAAGCGTAGAGCCTATTCGAAAAGTCCAATTTTGGCACGGAAAGAAACACAGTGCAAGCAAACGACTTCAACAACTTCACCGCATCCCTTTTTGGCAGATGTTCGACTACATCAAACAACGTAACGCAATCAACCTTGCCTCTTTGAATCGGAGGGTTACGGATATCAGCCAAGACAAGATCATCGAACTCCTCAGTCTTCTTTGCATACTTCAGGGACGGAAGATAGACGTCCATCCCAATCATGTACCCTGCGTGTCTGCGTAACATCTTGCAGAAGTGTCCCATACCGCAGCCAAGATCCAACAAGACATCATACTTCCCGCGTATCTTAGGCTTCACGCGGACGACGCGATTCCATAGTTTGGCCATCTGTAAGCGAAGACCCATCCCCGTGCCCCCTAAATCAAGTTCTATGCATAGAAGTTGGATTAAAAATTATCGCATGTAAGACAACTAGTCAACGTCAATTGACCATACGGCGATCAGAGAGCGAGGTACACTGCTGCTGTGATCGCAATCGCGGTTGTAGCGCCCATAAATGCTTGGGCAAGCGTATGCGCCTTGAGCCTTGTCCTGGCCCATATTGAAGCCGCAGTGAGGAGGTATATCGGCAGAAGGCTCAATCCGTAGGCAAGAACTAAAATGGTGCTCGGCCCGGCTATACCAGCCGTATGCACACTGATCTTCCAGAAGAACGTGATTGCAACTATGCCCAGAGAAACGAACATGTATGACAAGGCCAACTTGAACATAACGTTCGACTGAGCCATCTTGAAGATCATTGCCCCAAGAGCATAGCATAGTACAGCAAAGATAAAGAAGGGCGGTCTCCTCTCCCTCTCCGAAACATTGAGGTCGACTGTCCCCTTCATTCTGTAGTAGAATATCGGAATCACAGGTAGGACAGCAAGTGCCAAGATCCCCAAGGTCGCGGCCTGAAGAGGACTGATAACAGATCCAAGCTCATTTTGAAAGGTGTAGGCGAAGACTATCGAGATTACGCCAGCCATAGTCGGCGCTGACAAGATAAGAGAGATGATGTCAGCGAGAGTTTTTGCGCGGTCTTCTCCCAAGTTTAACCCACTTAAGAAAGACATCTAGACTTTCTCTGCTCCGCTCCTATTTGGCTCAACCCAAATCAAGGCGCACTCTTACGGGTTTCCCATCAATCTTAGTCATTTGAAACAAAAAGCATATAAAACTTACACAAAAAACGTTTAATAGAAACTAACTGCACGCACAATCCTGTAGGCTCACAATATGTCGATCAAAGAAAGATCCTTGACACTAAACTTGAGCATCACAGCCATCTCAGCTACCCTCGTAGCCGTTTCGACCCTCATGATCCAGATACCTGTTCCTGCTACTGGCGGCTACATCAATGTCGGCGACGCTATGGTTTTCACGAGCGCACTACTCTTTGGCCCAATCATCGGAGGCGTGGCAGGGGGCGTAGGCTCTGCCGTCGCCGATATCATCAGCTACCCCATCTTTGCGCCCTACACCCTTGTAATAAAAGGTCTTGAAGGCTTCATCAGCGGATATATCAGTGACAGAAAGAGCGCAGTAAGGGATCTACTTGCCTGGATCATCGGAAGCGCCACAATGGTACTGGGATACTTTGTGGCTGAAGCTTATGTTATGAGTTTGGGACCTCTCTCAGCGGCAGTCGAGATCCCAGGCAACATATTCCAAGTTGTCTTAGGAGGGGTCGTCGGCATTCCCCTCTCCAGAGTCTTAAGGAAAAACCTTCCTTCAATTCTAACCTCTTAATCAAGCCTTCTTCAGAAGCAAAAAAGACCAATCAATCCCGTTACACCCTCCGCTTCAGCGCCACCCATAAATCGTCGAATTCAGGCATAACCAAGGGACAAATAGAACCGTCTCTCTTTACGATTCTTCTAATACTCTTATCTGCTAAGAATTCTCCGACGATAGAGGCTCTTATCCCCAAGCTTTCTATCTCGGAAACGACTCCCTTGGCCCTCTCGGGCGTCGCTGCTATGAGAAGGGAGCCCGAACCTATCAGATTCAACGGTTCTATCCTAAAGTAACGGCAAATCTCACTCGTCTCCTTTGAAACGTAGATCTGACTCTCATAGACCTCAAAGCCTGTTCCAGAGGCCTCAGCCATCTCGTTTAGACCACCAGATATGCCGCCTTCCGTCGGGTCATGCATAGCCAAAACGCCACCATATCTGAAAGCAGAAATCGCCTCTTCAACGACGCTGATCGAGTCGAAGTAACTCTCTGCTCTCGCCACAAATTCCTCTCCAAACTCATCCTCAAGAGGTCTGCGCCTATCCGCGGCAAGTACTGCCGTCCCCTCGATCCCCGCTCCTTTGGTCATGACGATCTTGCATCCAGGCTTAGCCCCAGCACAGGCGACATACCTATCTTCATCAGCAACACCCGCGCAGAAACCGATGACCAAGGGATGGGAGATGCCCGGCGTAACCTCCGAGTGGCCGCCGACTATGGCTACTCCGAGCTTCTGAGCAGCCTTGTCCATCTGGACGCAAATCTCCTCCAAGAGAGGCTTTCCTGATCCTTCTGGAAGCATCACGCATGGCAAGAACCATCTTGGTCTAATGCCTCGCGTTGAAACATCGTTCGCAGAAACGTTAACCGCAAGCCAACCGATTCGCCTCTCGGCGCCACTTATCGGGTCGCATGACACTGCGAGTAAACTATCTCCAACTCGGACAATCGCAGCGTCCTCTCCGTAAGATGGACCAAAGATCACGTCATTGCGCTTCGCTCCCAGATACTTGAAAACCACTTCTTGAAGGATGCTTGGTTCAATCTTGCCTAAAGGAAAACTCATCCTTAAAACCCCTCGTTCTATTTTTATAGTCTAAGACATCTAATAAACAATCGATAAAGCACAAGTCAGATAATTGACAACCTTGATTACTTTACAGATTCATAAAGGCACGGGAAACGTTATGAGCGATGCTCCTGTAGACGGCAAGCTTTGGGTCAGCTACGCCTTGTCAATCTCTGGAGGCATCATACTTAGCCTTGTTCTAATCTTCGAGACCCTACAAGTTCTTTCCACCCTCGGCCAGTCAATCTTTCAGGAAATAGGTCTCAGCAGTTCCCGGAAAATTTTCATAAGTCTCTACCTCTTCTTCGGACTCTCCGGCACAACATCAACCTTTCTTGGAGAATACCTCCTGTGGAGAAACCGAACAAAAGCAGCAATACTTACAAATGCCATGGCCGTGGCTTTGGCCATAGCAACATACTTTATCCCGTCAATCTACAAGTTCAGCGTCCCAGACATACTCACCATAGCAACTGCAGTAAGCGTCTGTCTAATCTCGGCAGGCATCCCTCTGAAATTGACCACTCCAAAAGCCAAGAAGACGGCGGAGACAGCTCCTCCCTTGTTGAGGAGCATAGAGATCACCACGATGTCGATCTTCTCCGCACTATATGCAGCTTTCATCATTCTCCCGTTAAGAATTCCATCGCCGACCGGAGGCTACACCCACTTTGGAGACTTCGTGGTATTCGTGGCCGCCCTCCTATTTGGACCTAAGACCGGCGGATTGACAGGGATAATGGGAGCTGTATTGGCAGACTTGTATGCGGGTTATCCTCAATGGTATGTCTCTATCCTTGCACACGGATTAGAGGGGTTCATTCCGGGGCTGGCGAAGGATAAGTCTGTAATGTTACAGGTAATCTCGTGCGTGATTGGAGGCTTCCTGATGGCCTCAACCTACTTCATCGTCAACGTCTTCATCAAGGGACTTCCATTGGCCATCGTGTCGTACACGCGAGACCTGATTATTCAGGCCGGTGCATCCGTAGTTCTTGGAGTCTTAGTCGCGAACACCATCAAGGAGATCTTGCCTGGACTCAGGTAAGACATCTCGAACTCATTCAATATTGAGAAGGTGAAGGCCTGTCTCTTCATCTAACACCCTTCTTAGCTTTACCTCATAGATCTCATACATGAACAGTTCTCCAGTGGGCGAGACCACACATCCTTCTCCCAGATGACCTCCGAATGCTCTTCCACGCGAGTCGGAAAGAACTGCATGCGCATGGACAAAGGTCTCGCCTTCCTTCTTAGATATGTTTCCAGAACACGACGCAATTTCTAAAGGACCTTCAAACTCTAGGGACTTATACTTTCCACCGCCGACATAGGAGCGCAGAACCGCTTTTTTAAGAGCCCCTATAAGTGTAAAGAATCCAGCATCCACGTTAGCTCTGTCAGCAGAATCTTTTATCGCCTCTATGAGGTCTGAGCCAGCGGGTAGACGAGCGACGATGACTCTATTGACCCTACCTTTGCTCGAGAACATTTGGGTTCACAATCTCCTCGAAGTTTTGAAATGGATTATCCAATCTTAAATATAAAAGTGGCGAAATGAGACAAGAATTTTCGCTATCTAGCAGGAATGTACTTCATCTTTCTTGGTCTTCCAAGCAGGGTCAAAATCGCGTAGGGCATCCATTCAAATATCATCTTCTTCCAGAAGCCCTCTCTGAACCTCCTACCAGACGCCACAACCGTGCTTTTCAACAGTTTCAGTTTACCGTCATCTCTGGCTCGAAGAAGCATATCGGCATCCTCAAAAAAAACGTCCCTGAACCCCTCATTCTTCATGAAAACATCTTTTTTAAAGAACAATACTTCTCCTGTGCATAGGATGTTGAAAGGGTTGAAAATCACGTTTATGAGCTTGATGATCTCGTCGAACAGTTTACATTTATAGCCTTCTCCGACTGTTTTCACTACACATCCACCACCAATGTATCCGTCATTTGTGGCCCCAGAGATTTCTTCAAGTAAGCTTTCTCCTACGATCGTGTCAGCGTGAATAAACACCAATATCTCTCCTTCAGCAAATTTTGCTCCGAGGTTTTGTTGCGTCCCAATTCCGCGGTTGGAGGAGACGATTATTTTATCTACGTACCTTCTTGAAGCCTCAACAGTCTTGTCGTTGCTTTCGCCATCGCTTAGAATCAATTC
>CAYZTF010000033.1:0-5633 GCA_964481305.1 uncultured Candidatus Bathyarchaeia archaeon
TAATGAACAAGGTTTAAACCTACACTTGATTAATGACTTTTTGTTCGACAATGCCCCGGTGGCTCAGTGGTAGAGCGATTGCCTTGTATAAGGTCAAGAAAGCAATAGGTCGCGGGTTCGAAACCCGCCCGGGGCTCCAGACTAAAAGATGCCCACGACAGAAGAGAGCATGTATACTAGAAATATGGCGTAGATTAGGATGATCAAAAGCAGAACAGCTAATAGCCAAGGAGAAAGCGGCCTTCTCATCTCTGTTTCACACCTACCAGGACAGGTTGAATCTTTTCACATTCATCTCTTAAAAATCTGATCAAAGGCATTGGGAAAGCATGAACCATGCCTAACCTATTTATATTTTCTAGTCCAATTCTACTCTGTAGTTGAGGCCCTTGAACCAGGCGACCAAAGTCACAAGGTGCGTTGACTGCCTTCGCGAAGTCTACTATAAGACCAGACGCCCCAAATTTTGCCTAGAATGCAGAAATAAACATAGGCGGCGGTATAAACTTGAGTGGTATAAAGAGAACATAGCGCCTAGAAAGACGCTTGAACAAAGACTACTCAGAGACATCCTAGACAACAAGGATCTTCGAGTGAAACTCAGGCTAGACTGGGACCACTTCGTAGGAAAAGGAACCCACTACTTCACGGATCTAAGAAAAGTTTGGATCAAGAGGGAAGGGCTGTGGCGAATAAAGAGTGCTTGGGATTTGGAGGGCTGGATCAATGGGAGAAGAAAGAGCTTCGAGAAGTATTTCGATTAGAAATAGTGTCTAATCTATATTAATGAAGATTATATTCTCCTTTTCTGCGGCATAGATTCTCAAGATGAATTAATTTTTTGCCACAGTCTCTTTTCTGCACCTTTAACTCCAACGTGCGAAATCGCACGTGATTAGAAACTCTTAAAGAAGGCTGGTTCGAGTAGACTTTAGGGGCTGTCGGCTAGTCTGGTCTAGGCTACGTGGCTTGGGCCCACGCGACTGGAGAGTAGTTGAGCCAGAATTCGAATCTCCACAGCCCCACCAACAAAGGCTTTTAAGTTCCAGCAAAAGAATAATTCGTCAGTCAGAGTATAGTGTAGGGGGAGCTGGGGTAAACCCGGCTGAGAGGACGAGTCTTCGTCGACCCTTGGAACCTGATCCAGATAATGCTGGCGAAGGGAAACAACATGAGAGAAGAATCTTCTCACACAAAGATAATCGCGGAAGGGTCTGTTATCATCGCTCTCACCATCATTCTTAAAGACGTCTTGCCGCCGATCTACGAATTTCCGCAGGGAGGTTCTGTTACTGCTGCGAGTATGGTGCCCCTGCTTTGGTTCTCGGTTAGGAGAGGAGTACGCTCAGGTCTTGAAGCGTGTACCGTCTACGGTCTGATTCACATGGCTCTACCAGGGAGTTACATTGTTACCCCTGTGCAAGCCCTCCTTGACTATCCGATAGCCTTTGGCGCCTTAGGGGTGGCTGGCATGTTCAGAAGATATCCGATGATCGGTGTAGGTGTGGGAATATTTGGGAGGTTCTTATCACATTTCGTTTCAGGCGTTGTTTTCTTTGCTGAATATACCCCGCCTGGGATGAGTCCGATACTGTACTCAATAGTCTACAATGGGAGCTATCTGTTTCTGGAGTTCGTGGTAAGCGCTGTGTTGATGTATTTCATCGTGAAGAGAAGGCTGCTCGAGATCTACCTGTAGGGATGATTGAGGAGGTCTGATCTTTGCCATTAGACAAAGGGTTTCTCGTAGATCAAAGAATCTTTTTCAATTCCTTGAGATCTTCTATCTCGTGGTCTGCCTCTCTGGTTTCTCCGAATACTGGGACCGAGCTTCTGATCCTAACGGCTTTCATTCCCAGCATTTTGGCGCCATACACGTCCTCATCCGATCTGTCCCCCACTACGACGACATCTTCAGGCTTCAGACCAGTCCGTTCCAAGGCGACCTTGAAGGGCAAAGTTGTGGATTTCTCCTCGCCGACTTCCTCAGAGACTACGACATGATCGAAGTACTTTCTCAGGTCGAATCTGTCTAGGAGGTGGTTTGCCCATCTGGTCGAGTTGTTCGTAACCATCACGAGCTCGTAGCCCTTGTTCCTGAGGTATTCTAAGATCTCTTTGGCGTTCGGCATTAGCTGAATGCTTTTCCCAACAACTTTTTCGCGTTCTCTCTCCATCTGCATGATCTGATCCCTGTCGATTTTGACACCCAAGTTCTTGAAGAGTGTCGAGGGCACGAGGGCCTCGTCGTATTTTTCTTTGGCACGTGCTCGATACCTCGTCTCTATGTGTTTCCAGGTCTTCTCCCTCGCTTCTTTTATCTCGATCATGCTCCTTTTGTAGCCTAGCTTCTCGAGTTGGGATTGCACAAAGAAGTCTCGTTCTTCCCTGTACCGTTCTGGAACGCGGATCAATGTGTCTCCGAGATCGAAGAATACTGCTTTTGCCATGGCGGACTTAAGAGACGGCCCGACCGCATATATGTCTTTTGGAGAAAGTCAAGCTAGATTGGAGGAGCATTCTCCGAGGAGGAGGATCTGCTCCTCGTTCTCCTTTATCGGGAAGCCCATCAGAATCGTAACGCCCAATTTTCGCTGTTCCCTCATCCTATCCGAGACGTAATTGATGTCTCCGTACATTGCCAGATGAGAGGCTGCCTCTTTCAGGAATGTTCCTAGGTCGCTCTCTATGAATTTTGGCGACAACGACTTCTTTTCTTGGATCACGGCTCTCAGCGTGGAAACAGATGGATCATATCCCATCTGTTTCATTTCTTTCTTCACCCATCGTCTACGCATAATGTAGCCTGACAGTCGGTAGAGAATGTCGCGAAGGAGCCTCGGATAGTTTTTGGAGATCAGATAGGGAGCGTACAGAGCCACTTCTCCGTTTCCCATGATGTCTTTTGCTGAGGCTATATCTTCTTTGAGGCTTCTGTCTAGTAACAGAAAGGGAACCAGATCGTATTCCGCACTTAACTCAATAGCCTTGGTGCCCAGACCCTCGGTTCCGATAAAGACGGGAAGATCGTCGAAGCGTTGGCGGACGAATTTCACGACATCCACCAGCGTTCTGAAGTATGGTCTTCTGGCTTCTAGAGGGCTCAAATAGGCAGGGTTCCCCACAATTAGGTTGAGACCGACCTTACGGTTTTCCAGACCGCTGATTGTTTGATTCAGAAGTTTGAGGGAGTTGTGGTGCCTCGTGGAGTACGAAAGTATCGTCTCCAGACCCTCTGAATGAGCGGTCAACTCCTCCGCCTCGTAAGGCATCATATAGCAAGCCTTCCACTCAGCGTCTATGAGGTGGCATGCCAAGCCAGCCTTGAAACAAAGTTCCGCAGACCACAGAGTGCGGCGCGTCCTGTCTTTTGACAGTGAACCGTATCTACTACGTTTCGTTGCCTTCCCGCATCTAAAACTTCCCTGCATTCAAATCAAGCCACGGCTTACAAGGCTTAATCCATATCTACAATAAATCCTTTATAGCATTAGTTTAAAGGATTGGAAAAATTCATAAGAACGAAAGCGATTTTTGAAGAAACGATGGCCGCCGTAGCGTAGAGAAGACTAAGACTCTTTGCGAAATCTGGTTAGCGTACTGGCCTGAAAGGCACGATAAAAGCCTTGGCTAATGGAGCCAGTGGGCCGAGTTCAAATCTCGGCGGCGGCCTCCAAAAGCACCAGAAACCTATGTTACAAAGCACATCTGATTAGTGTCCTGCTACACAGGTTCATTGGGCGCCCGGTTATTTTGCGAAAAAGATATAGTATCTTTTAGTGGTTTATTCCTCTGATGAATTGCTCAATTTTGCCTGTGTCTTCTCCCTTCTCCACTTCCTTTGAAGTCAGCCTGAGCAGTGCAAGAGGTTTCTTTCCGCAAAGGGACCCCATTTCTTTGAACGCATTGTCTCCAGAACTGCCTTGCGTACAGAAAAATGCTATGTTCTGTAAGTCTTCTTTGTATTGCGAAAGGTATGTCCGAATGGCACTGGACATCGTACCGTTCCAAACAGGAGTGCCGATTATTACGACATCGTATGAAGCAGGATCGTTCTTGATTTCTTCTATTGTAGTGAGTCTCTTCAGAGTAGCCTCCAGCCCAGACCTCAAAAATCCTAGAAGACCTCTCCTACTCTTTGTATCAATAATCCCTTCAATGTCACAGTCAAGTTTGGCTGTAATAGCTTCTGCAACCTTTTTTGTCGTTCCTGTTCTCGAATAAAAGACAACGAGTAATCTACCTTTAGTCATAAGGTTTCTACCTCCATCAGTCGATGATGGATCTTTTACATATCTTTTTCAGACTCGCATGTGCGATCCAGACTTGGAGAAACGATCGAAATTAAGGTTCTTGATTCAAATAAGAACCTAATAAGCGTGCCTGAGCCTTTGCATGGACGGGAAGTCTTCGTCTTTGACGATGTTTATTTTTCCATGCCTCCCTATCCTTAACTGCCTTTTGCCCCTGAAATATGCGACATGCCCGTTCTCGATCTCTATGATGTCACCGACAGAGACAGCGTCAACAAGATCATTCCACAGACTCAGCTCTATGGTCTCCGTGTTGTCGGCAATGAGTGCGTTGGAGACGTAAGCCTGAGAACCGAATCTGGTTTCAACAGCTCTGGGCTTTGAAATTTCAAGCACTCTTGCCTTCACTTTGACATGCTTCATCTTTGCCCTTAAGTTTTTGATCTGCAACGGATCTGTATCTGTCTTTGCCAAAGCAGGCTCTTTGAGCAGCATGTCTTGTGCAAGCTCTTTCAGCGGACTGGTTTTGCTTAGAATCCGTTCAGGTATCGGACACTGTGCAATCACCTTGTCACCTCGGGTGAATAGAAAGACAGCGTTGTCTTGCGTCCTATTCCGACATATAATAGAAAGGTCTTTGCATGTAGATCTGTCGTTTTTCCAAGCCTCCACGAGACTATCAAAGAATTCCTCTGAATCGATCTTATGTTTCACTGCGACCCTTGCAAGATATTCAATAAGCCTCTTCTCGGAGTGTGAGTGATATTTGCCAGGAGGCCTCCCCCTTCCAGACCATGTCCTGCTTCGCATCTAACCCGTTCCTATGTATGGTCTTAATGTAGCTCCTGTAATCCCATCGAAGCGATTACGTGTTCGCAATATAATAACGTTGAGTTTTCTCCTTTCTATATGACGTAGCATGTTTTCAGACAGGACATTAGAGCAATTCCGATCATTCTGACATCTTTAAGAATGTATCACTTGAGGGCTGTAGCGTGCTTAACTTGGCTTCATTTGCGTGAAATCGATTTCTGATCGTTCCCAGATCACATGTCGAAGCTTACAAAAACAGAGACCATTTAACGCTATGCCTTTCATGATGGGAAGCTTAAAGTATCGTCGTGCAATATTCTTCTATTTGAAGTGAATAGGGTTGAGAATAAGAGCGTACATTCTCATGACGACAATGGCTGGAACCTCCAAAAGAATCGCCGAATATCTCAGAAAAATAGAGGGGGTCGTCCAAGCCGAGCCGATTCACGGTAGATACGATGTCATAGTTCTAGCTGAAACGAAGGATCAGAAAACGTTTAATGATATCGTCTATAAGGCCGTTGGAGAAATTCCCGAAGTCATAAAGTCAGAAACATGCATCTGCCA
>CAYZTF010000034.1:0-5570 GCA_964481305.1 uncultured Candidatus Bathyarchaeia archaeon
GTCTCCTTGGGCTCTGCCATGATGCTTGGCCTAGTCGAAGGAGTAGTAGATGCTATGCCCTCGACTGCTTACTTGCTGACATATCATCGTGGAAGATGCGTCGCGAACTGCGGTTTCTGTCCTCAGGCTAGGCAGAGCAGAAGCAGAATGGATCTGCTCTCGCGGGTTACATGGCCCCGTTTCCGAACCGAAAAAGTAGCTTCTAGCATTGGTCAGGTTGCCCCTAGAGGATTCTTGAAACGCCTATGTATTCAAGCGGTGAACTATAGAGGTGTGCTTGAAGACGTTCTGAGTTTGATAAATGCGTTGAAGACGGAGACGAATATCCCTATATCGGTCTGTTGCCAGCCGCTCAAAGCAAAGCATATTGATGAACTGGCAAAAGCGGGGATTGACAGGATTAGTATACCTATCGACGCAGCTACAGAGCGGATTTTCGACGAGGTCAAAGGTCGAGGGGTTGGCGGCCCGTATTCTTGGAAGGGCCAGATTGAGGCTTTGGAAAAGGCGTCGGAGATATTGGGCAAGGGAAAGGTGAGCACACATCTAATAGTTGGTTTGGGAGAGAAGGACGATGAGATGGCTCATGTTATTCAGTTGCTGACCGACAGGGGGGTTTTCCCGGGCTTGTTCGCTTTCACGCCAATTTCTGGAACAATGTTGGAAAGTCGTGGAAGACCGTCAGTGGATCGTTACAGGCGGATCCAGCTAGCTCATTGCCTGATCACGCGAGGTATGGTGAGGTATGAAGGGATGCGTTTCAGCGGGAGCGGAGCTTTTGTTGACTTTGGTCTTCCAGAGGAGGCGTTGAGACGCGTGGTATTGTCCGGGGAGCCTTTTCTGACTTCAGGTTGTCCTGGCTGTAACAGGCCATTCTACAATGAGGCGCCGAGTGGGCCTATCTATAATTATCCTAGGAAGCTGTCTGTGGAAGAGGTTTCAGAGGTCAGAAAGCAGATTGGAGTCTGAGGATTATGGGTGAAGCGTGGAGGCTTCTCGAATTTGACGCATACGATGCTTACACGAATATGGCTATCGATGAGGCTCTTTTGACGCTGAGGTCTCAAGGGAGATCGCCGAACACGCTTCGATTCTACAGATGGAAGCCGTCAGCCGTCTCTATAGGCTACTTTCAAATCCTAGAGCAGGAAGTGAATGCAGACTCTTGCCGTCGACGCGGTGTAGACATCGTAAGGAGGATGACTGGAGGAGGCGCGGTGTACCACGACTATGAGGGGGAGATTACCTACAGTATAATTGTGAATCATGAGAATCCTAAGATCCCTGAAGACATATTGAAGTCGTATGAGGTTATGTGCAGGGGCATAGTGCTTGGTCTAGATAGGCTGGGAATCAAGGCGGAGTTCAAGCCAATAAATGATATCGTGGCTAACGGGAGGAAGATCTCGGGAAACGCGCAGACGCGAAGACTGGGCGTCGTTGTCCAGCATGGAACCGTTCTCGTCAAGACGGATGTGAAGACTATGTTCGATGTCCTGAAGGTCAGCGAAGAGAAGGTAAGCGACAAGATGATAAGATCGGTAGAGGAAAGGGTAACGAGTATCGAGAAGGAACTGAGTAGAGACGTAGGCTTTGACGAGGTTTTTGAAGTTCTAAGGTATGGTTTTTCAAAAGCTTTAGACGTGAGACTGATCAGAGGCACGTTAGACAAGGCAGAGTCCGATCTGACGGTAAGGTTGAGAGACGATAAGTACAGGACTAAAGAGTGGAACTTTGATAGACCAACGGCTACTCGTGATCTCCATCCTTAGAGCATTGTAGGACTTTTGAGTGAAGAATACTACTGGTTTTGGAACGTAGCCTAAAATAGGCAGATGCGTGTTCTTAAACAATGGAACCGAACAGTGGCTTTTTGACTGGTGTAGAAGTGTTGTATGAGCTGATTGTAATTGGAGCTGGGCCAGCCGGGATAACGGCTGCCATCTATGCGGCGCGGAAGAAGATGAACGTCTTAGTCATTAGTAAGGACATTGGAGGACAGGTGGCCATCAGCTCCGCCATAGAGAATTATGTTGGTTTCCAATTCATAACGGGCGAGGAGTTGACTAGGAAGTTTGAGGATCACGTTAAGGAGTTTGGCGTTGAGCTCAAGGAGGGCGAAGGGGTCTTAAGTATTGAGAAGACGGACGGTTCGTTCAAAGTAAAGACGGATGTAGGCTCATACGAGGCTAAGACGGTTATAGTTGCTTCGGGTAGGGAGCCACGGCATCTGAACGTGCCTGGGGAGACTGGGTTCTTGGGGAGGGGCCTCTCGTATTGCGCGACTTGCGACGCTCCCTTTTTCGCTGGAAGGGATGTTGCGGTTATAGGTGGTGGAAACGCGGGTTTTGAAGCCGCTCTCCAGCTGATGAAGATAGCGAGTAAGGTATACCTCATCGAGCTGCTTCCGAGGCTTCGGGGAGACCCGATTATGCTGGAGAAGATAGAAAAGAGCGAGAATGTTGCGATCATGACGAACACTCGCACCGTTGAGATCTATGGTGAAAGTATCGTGTCCGGGATCAAGGTGGTGAGGGAAGGAAGGGAAGAGGATCTGAAGGTGCAGGGGGTTTTCATCGAGATCGGCTCGATACCCAGCTCAGAATTCATAGACTTCGTCGAGAAGAACGAAGTGGGCGAGATCGTCGTTAACGAGCGTTGTGAAACGAGTGTTCCGGGACTGTTTGCCGCCGGAGACGTGACGTGTGTTCCAGAGAAGCAGATTATTATTGCTGCGGGTGAAGGGGCGAAGGCTGCTCTTGCGGCTTTCAACTATCTGTCTAGGGAAGCACCATCATAGCTTCCCTGAAGAATCGTGGACTCCACAGTTATTTTTCATATTCTGAGAAAAACTTGCTTATGGCTTTGTTGTCGATTTTTTCATATTTCTCCGTTGATCCCACGTCGTACCAGAAGGCGTCGGTGAGGTACGCGTAGACTCTCTCGCCGGTGTCTATGAAGTGTGGGATCAGGTCGGTCATGATGTCGAGTTGACGTTTCTGGTGGAAGAGCTTCTGTATCGAGTTGATGGCTTTAGCTTCTAGGACTAGTACGCCGATGCCGACGGGTTTTTCGATCTCGGGTTTTTCGATGAATTTTGTTATTTTGCCTCCTTCTCCGACATCGGCTACTCCAACCGGGACGGAGAAACCGGTTGAGAGGGCGAGGGTGGCAACGGCTTTCTTCTCTTTATGATGGTTGAGGAGGTCGGTGAGATTGATGTTTGAGAGGATGTCTCCGTAGTAGACGAGCAGTGTTTCGTCGAGGCGTATGGTTCCTTTGAGGAAGGCGTTGAGCAGGGCGCCTGCGGTTCCGGCGAGTTTGGGGTTGTCGCGGAGATATCTTATTTTGACGCCGAATCGTGATCCGTTTCCGAAGTAGTTGGCTATTTGGTTTGCCTTGTAGTCTACGAGTAGCGTGATGTCGAGGACGTTATGCTTCTTCAGCAGTCTTATCACGTATTCGAGTAGGGGTTTTTGTTTCGTGCCGATTGGTATCATCGTCTTCTGGATGTAGTAGGATAGAGGTCTTAGGCGGACGCCTTTTCCGCCGCAGAAGACGATTCCCTTCAACCCCTCAACACCTGAACGTATTTCTGGTTGAGTTTAGTCTCTTTAGATTATTATCGTTATCTAGAGTAACAAAAGGTTTCCTTTTCTAAGTTCGCTGGAGAGGTGGGAGGCTAGAAGTGGTGTGGCGTCACAGAAACTTTGGTTTCAACGCCTTTTCGGGGCAGGCGTCTCTGCATTCGAAGCATAGTATGCATTCGGGGTCGGTGAACTTCTCCCAAGGCAGCGAGAGGATTGGAACCTTCATCGGGCACTTCGCTTCGCAGTCTGGGCATTTAGCGCATCTCAGCGGGTCCCTCTTCACGCCGAGTAGGCTGAACCTGCTGAAGGCGGCGAGGAAGGCTCCTTGGGGGCAGAGGTATCGACACCAGAATCTGGGCACCAGTACGGCGCTGGCAAAGAAGAGAACTAGGATGACTATTCGAACGTAGGTGAGGGGCGTGATGGCGGTCAGCAGCCCGATGATTTGGTCCGTGTAGAGGCCTGGTATAGAAGCAAGGATTTGGGGTAGCCTTTGGAATAGGTTTGGGATGAGTATGAATAGGGTTGCGTCGGGGCTGAAGGGTGTGTAGGGGGCGGTGTGGAAGTCGCCGATGGCTTCTATGAGGGCTGTGTTTCCGCCCGTGGCCAAGGCTACAGCTACACTGAGACTAACCATTAGCGTCATTCCCAGTATGGCGTATTTCAGATCTTTCATCCAAGCGTGGCTTCTGTCAGCTACTCTCTTATGCTTCTCTTTCAGGTAGCTGGATAGATCCTGAAGAAAACCCAGCGGACAGATCCATCCGCAGGTCACCCGGCCTAGGAGGATGGAGAAGAGGATCGTTGCGGCTAAGGGTAACCACGGCGCCAAGGGTAGGGACAGCATTACCTGCAGTGCCGTGAAGGCTCCGTATGGAACTGATATGGGTAGGAGGGGCCAAAACGTGAGCGTGATGGTTCCGAGCAGTGAGAGTACGAATAGGATGAAGGAGACAAGTTGTACGGCTGACCTGGGCCACCTTACTTTGAGGCTGAGGCCTTTCGGCTTTTTGCTCTCCCTTCCTCTGTTCTTTTTCTCTGTAGCCATTTCGCGCGCTCCTAGGGTTGCCCAGTTTTAGCTATGCGCGTTATGATTTCAAGGAGAGCGGCTATATTGTTCGTCTGCTCAAAGTGCGTGGCGAGGGCGATGGCGGTCAGCCCAAGCATGAGAAGTATTGAGGCGACGACCTTTTTGTCCATGCAGCTTGACCTTGAGTAGCTTTTTCATCAATCTAGTTGGTGGTCCTTTTTTAAAGTTACTAGATCATTAATTGGAGGTTAACTCTTGTAGCCGAAGAGACTATTCAGCATTTTCACTTCAATAGAGCCGGAAGCAAACACCTCCTCGGAGAGGGGTAGCTTCTGCTTTCTTCGGTTTCCGTAGAGTACGATGGCGATGATGTGCGGTCGAACCTCCTCGAATTTTACGTCTGCTACATCGCAGAGCTTCAGGAATCGATTAGCAAGAATCCCGTTCTTCTCCGTGTTGTGGTTTAGGGCGTTTGGGGAGGAGTAGCCTAAGGCTTTGGCCAGGGTCGTTCTGAAGCCGTATCTTTTTAGGGCTTTCTGCATCAAGGCCTCGAAGAATCTGGATCTGATGTATACGACTCTGACCTTTTCGAATCTGTCGTCGGACAATTCATCTCATCCTTGAGGGGTTTGGCGGAATTATTGCTTTTTGGCTCCTTTCACACCCGTTTTCTGCTCGAATGTTTTTCTGGTATAATCTTTTAACAGAGCAGACCGTTTTTATAAAGATGGCGTCCTCCGAGTTCAGGAGTTTTGGATTTGGCTAAGGTTTTGATGATCAGCCCGACGGTGGGAGGCTTGAGCGGCG
The DNA here is from genome assembly GCA_964481305.1 of uncultured Candidatus Bathyarchaeia archaeon. Taxonomy (GTDB): domain Archaea; phylum Thermoproteota; class Bathyarchaeia; order RBG-16-48-13; family JAGMEO01; genus CAYZTF01. The sequence continues at coordinate 5,428 of CAYZTF010000034.1, forward strand.
TAGGTCAGCATGTGCTCTCTTTGTCTCGGAGGCTTGTGGCGCTGGGCCACGATGTTTCGACGCTGTCCACCGGGAACACGTTCTACATAGATTTCAAGGGGTTGAGGAATCCGAGTTTCGCTCTATTCGCGGCGCTGAAAGCT
>CAYZTF010000035.1:0-5510 GCA_964481305.1 uncultured Candidatus Bathyarchaeia archaeon
GGACTAAGACAACTGGTAGAACTGGAAGGGTCGTCGGAGTCAAGAAGAAGGGAATAATAGCAGCAGCCGCCGCCGCCGCAAGAGAGGAGAGCGGGTGATAAAGCGTGGGAGATCCTAAGAGGCAGAGAAAGAAGTACGTGACACCTAAGTATCCTTGGTCTAGGAGCGAGCTAGACGCAGAAATTAGGCTAATAGGCGATTATGGTTTGAGGAACAAACGCGAGCTTTGGCGCCACTATACTGAATTGTCAAAATACAGAACTCTGGCTAGGAAACTGCTTGGAAAGACAGCTGAGGAACGAGCCGACGCCGAGAAACAGCTTATTTCAAAGCTCTACTCCATAGGTCTCGTACCCGAGAATGCAAGTCTCGACGATGTTCTGGATTTGTCAATCAAAGACGCGCTGGAGAGAAGGCTTCAGTCAATAGTACTCAGGCAAGGGTTGGCAAAGACGCCACAACAGGCGCGACAACTGATTGTCCACGGACATTTATCGATCAGAGGAAAACGAGTCATGTCACCAAGCCGCATCGTTAGCAGAGACGAGGAAAACGTTCTAACGTACGCGTCGACGAGCCCTTTGTCTAATCAAGATCACCCGTTGCGGAAAGATCTTTCCCCTCAGACAGGATCCTAAAGTTAAAAAGACACGCCCAAGAACGCATTAGCACTCTTTCAAGAAAGAATTGAAAAATGGTCTAATTGAGTCAAGAGGAGAAATCATGAGCAGGACAAGAGACCGGTGGGCTCTGGCAAAAATCTACTCGTCATATAACAACACTCTAGTTCACATAACAGACCTAACTGGCGCAGAGACCATCTCAAGGGGTACCGGCGGAATGTTTGTCAAACAAGACAGATACCAATCCAGTCCTTACGCCGCGATGCAGGCAGCCGCAAACGCTGCTCAAATAGCTAAAGACAAAGGAATAAATGCCATTCATATTCAGGTGCGTGCCCCTGGAGGGCAGGGATCCAAAACGCCTGGACCTGGAGCTCAGGCCGCGATACGCGCTCTTGCCCGGTCTGGACTCAAGATTGGACGCATAGAAGATTTAACGCCAATACCTCATGACGGAACAAGGCGACCAGGCGGTCGCAGAGGGCGACGCGTGTAGCAGATTCTGTGGATGCTATATATCAAGAATAAACTTTGCAGAGAACCCTCCGTCCTTCTTCGCTATCTCCATTTGATGGTAGGTGACGGCTTTCACCGCAACTTTTGACGGGTGCTTCTCTGGATCGAACCGCTCTCCACAGATCTCTGCTTTAAGTGTGTAGCCTTCGGGCTTCTTACGTATCTTCACCTTGAATTTGCAGTATAGTCTTCCTTTAACTTCGAATCTGAGAAGCAATGTTTCTAACCAAGCATAGAGAAGCGCATACTTGTCTTCACCCGCTATCTCTACGGTCTCCTTGAGTTCGGGCTTGATGGTCTTTGTGTCAGTCATAACCTCGAACATAGCTAGGGCCGCATTTTCAAAAGCCTCTTCAACGGTTGCCCCATAGGCAGCCACATAGGCATCTGCAGTGTGTTCAAGGAACTCGAACTTCTCCAACGATCCTCCCCCGTAGCCTATGTAGAGAGAGAAAGACAAAGTATTTATTCCATGCGATTTGCCACATTCTAGCAAAGCCGGGATGGCTGAGTGGATTAAAGCGCAGGCCTTGAGGGCCAACCAAGGGAGCCTGTGATCCTTCGGGGTCTCAGGGGTTCAAATCCCCTTCCCGGCGCCAAATGAAATTGAGATAAACTTCTCGTCTGTTTGGCTTCAGACGATGGCATGATTGGTTGTGGGGCTGATACAGACAAGTTGAATTGCAAGAACCTTTGGGCCATAGATATCTTCAGGAAATGGTTCTTCTGAAACCGATCATGCCATCGACTACAGTTCTTTATCCGTATATGAAAATAGTCAAATGAGGGTGATTTCGATGAAAACCTCGTCAGGAACCTTGAGTCGCATTACCCTCCGCATGACGCGTTCGTTAGCCTCAACCTCTATGAGCCTCTTGTGGATTCGCATCTGATATCGGCTCCAGGTGTGCGATCCCTCTCCGCACGGTGACCTCCTTGTTGAAACCGTGAGTCGTTTAGTCGGTAGAGGTATGGGTCCGGCCATCTTGACGCCTGTCTTGTCGGCTATTTCTTTTATCTCCCCACATAGTTCGTCTAGTCTTCCCTGATCTTTGCTCGTTAGACGTATTCTTGCTTTTTGAACCATTTGGCTTCACTCGAGGGAAGTTTCAATCTGAATAAGTAACGTTTAAGCTTTTGCTATCAAAATCACGCATGACCTACAGAAAGTCTTTTGCCCTAAAAAAGAGAGAGAAGTAAAGATTAGCCTTTCTGTGTAACCTCTTTTACGATGCCTGCGGCTATAGTTGTGCCCATGTCTCTTACAGCGAATCTTCCGATCTGAGGAAGCTCTGAATATGGCTCAATGACTATCGGCCTCAGCGGCTGTAACCTTACGATCGCTCCGTCACCCGTTTTTATGAAGGCCGGTTTCTCCTCTGTGGCTTGGCCTGTTCTTGGATCAAGTTTCTTGATCAGTTCCGAAAACGTTGTAGCCATCGTGCAGGTATGCGCGTGTAGTACTGGCGTGTATCCCTGTGCGATCGCTGTTGGATGGTATATCACAACTATCTGTCCTATGAACTCTTTAGCAATTGTTGGCGGGTTACTTTCATGTCCAGCGACATCTCCTCGGCGAATATCTTGCTTTGCTACGCCTTTGACATTGAATCCGATGTTGTCTCCCGGAACGGCTTGGGGCATCTGGACGTGATGCGTCTCGATCGACTTTACCTCACCCTTCGATCCCGAAGGATTGAAGACAAGTGTGTCTCCCACCTTCAGAACGCCTGTCTCAACGCGTCCAACAGGTACTGTTCCTACCCCGGTAATGGCATAGACGTCTTGAACTGGAAGCCTTAGAGGCTTGTCAAGAGGCTTCGGTGGAACCACAAACTTGTCAAATGCCTCAATCAGTGTTGGTCCCTTATACCAAGACATGTTCTTGCTTGGCTCCACCATGTTGTCTCCGGTCCATCCAGAGATCGGGATCATCGGGATGCTCTCAGGCTTATAGCCCGTCATTTTGAGGAGGTCTGTGATCCCGTCTTTGACTTCTTCAAACCTCTCTTGACTCCATTGGACTGTCTTATCATCCATCTTTGTTATTGCGACTACAAGCTGGTTTACTCCAAGCGTGTAGGCTAGGAATACGTGCTCCCTTGTCTGACCGCCCGGCCCGGTTCCAGCCTCATAGTCTCCCTTCTTGGCTGAAACGACGAGCAAAGCGGCATCCGCTTGACTCGTACCAGTTATCATGTTCTTGACGAAGTCTCTGTGGCCTGGAGCATCGATGACTGTAAAGAAGTACTTGGGCGTTTCGAACTTCCAGAAAGAGAGATCTATTGTCATTCCTCTTTCTCTTTCTTCTTTCAGCCTATCTAGAACCCAAGCGAACTTCACTTCTTCAATGCGCATACCGTACTTTGTGGCTTCTGCTTCGTGCTCCTTTATTGCCCTGTCGCTAATAGTGCCCTTCAAGAGCAGTAGGTGGCCTACTGATGTGCTTTTTCCGTGGTCTACATGCCCTATCGTAACCAAGTTCAAGTGTGGTTTTTCGCTACTCACTTCTTACACGCTCATTTTTATCCTTTCAATTTAGGTTTAACGTTCTATTAGATAAGGATTAACCTTTTGATAATAAAGTTTATATTAAGAGTTACGGTTAGACGACTGCTCAAATCGGCGAGTGAGTCCTTTTGGTTAGAACAGAGAACAAGCAAGAAGAAAGAATAGAGCTGTTCGGTAAATGGTCGGTCGATAATGTTGAAGTGACTGATGCAGGCCTAAAACGTTACATTAGCGCGGGGACAACCTATCTGCCTCACAGTGGAGGAAGACACGAACATAAGAAGTTCAGAAAATCGAAAGTGCCAATCGTAGAGCGACTTGTGAACAGTATGATGCGGCACGGCCGATCGGGTGGCAAAAAAGCCAAGACGGAGAAGATAGTGAGGTGTGCTTTCGACATCGTAAACTTGAAGACTGGACTAAACCCGGTTGAAGGCTTGGTCAGAGCCGTACAGAACGCCGCACCATGCGAGGACACCACGCGCATAACCTATGGAGGCATCGTATACCACATGTCTGTCGATGTGGCCCCCCAGAGGCGGGTAGACGTGGCTTTAAGGTTCATAGCGGTAGGAGCTGAAAAGGCGTCCTCTGGCACCCAAAAGACAATTGAGGAGTGCTTAGCCGACGAATTGATCTTCGCGTCACAAGGGGACAACAGAAGCTACGCAGTTCAAAAAAGGAACGAAATGGAAAGAATTGCACTCTCATCACGTTAAGATATGAAAACCTCTAATTGATGAGAGACAAGACATACTCATTTGCTTTGTTTGAATACGCCTTTCTAGCGGACAGGTTTCTCGGCTTTCCCGAGTATCAAAGACTTTAGAGACACACCGTTCACACTAGTGACCTGAAACCTTACGCCCGGAATATCGCCCATAGCGCCGCCTCTGCTTCCACCGATCCCGCAAACTATGACCTCATCATGTTCATCCACATAATTCATTGCTCCGTCGCCAGGGAGGAACGCCGTGAGCTGCCTGCCGTTTTTGATCAGTTGAACCCGCACGCACTTCCTTATGGCACTATTTGGCTGTTTACTCTCAACGCCGACTTTTTCCAGCACTATGCCCCGTGCTTGGGGAGACGCTCCGATGGGGTTTGCCTTAACGTCGAGCTTGAGTGCTCGTCTTTTGTAGTAGGGATCCTTCCATCTGAAGTGCTTACGCTTCTGCTTTAGTCTGCGCCCAGCGTATAGGCCTCTTGGAGATTTTTTGCCCATTTGTTTGCATCACTTGTAATGGCTTGCGTAGTTTCTGGTCGCCAAGGATTTATTTATTGTTTGTGTTTGGGGGCTATGAACGGTATGGAATATTCTAGCAAGGGAGCGTATCGTCTCAAAACGTCTTCTTAAACTCAGCTGAATCGTGAGATAACTAGCCGACTGTCCGTCGAAGCTAACAGTTTTTCTACCTTATGACTAAATTATCTACTTCAAAATATCTCTTGATGAGAAAGCGGATCTTCTCAGCGTTCTTCCCGTTTCTTCCTATCGCGATACCTTTGTCGCGGGGTTCTATTATCGCAACGGCCATCTTCTTGCCATCTGGCCTCTCAGTTACACGTATCTCTTTGACCTGAGCCGGCGCAAAGGAGTTCTTTATGAATCCGGTGAGGGTCTCGGCGTATTCGACGAGTTCAACGTCTTTACCGATCATGCGCCTAAGCATCTTAACGTGGGAACCCTGCTTTCCAACGGCGAGGCCGATGTCTCCCGGCTTAACCACGAAGATCACCCTGTTCAATTTGCCGTCTATTACACAGTCTTTGGCCACGGCGCCCGTAACGTTTTCGAAGACGGAGATGTAACGCATCTCATCGCCTGTAAGCCTAATCTTACTTGACATCCGATCTCTC
>CAYZTF010000036.1:0-5492 GCA_964481305.1 uncultured Candidatus Bathyarchaeia archaeon
GCCGACCGAATCTCAAAGGGCATGAAACTGTCCTTCGGAAAACCGAAAAGCAGAGCCGCTATTGTTAGAAAGGGCCAAACAATCGTATTCATACGCGTTATGACCATGGAAGACGTGAACGTTGCAAGAGAAATCCTAAAGGGAGCCACAAAAAAGATTCACATAAATGGACAGATATCTACAAGAAAACTTGCATAGGAATTTTGATTCGAAACAAGATTTCCAGCTATTCAAGTTTAGATTGCCCATCTGCAATAGACGATAACAGAATGATCTTTGAATTTATACAGGCTTCACGACTGCCTAGCTTCATCGACCTAAAAATTGTGCAACCGATCCATACGATGCTCACACTGTGATTAAACAACGTGCCGCTCATTGCTTGAACAATTGGTTAGGGATGCTACATGGTGAAAGTGCTTAAAGTTGATCCGGTGAAGCCGGATCCGAAGATAATTTCTACCGCTGCTAGGGCAATCAAGGAGGGGTTTATTATCGTGTACCCGACAGAGACGGTCTACGGCTTAGGAACCAACGCCCTGCATCCAAAAAGCGTATTGAAGATATTTAGAATCAAAGAGCGCCCACTGAACAAGGCCTTACCGATAGCCGTCTCAGGACCGAAAATGGCTGAAAAACTCGCTTTTGTAACGGAAGAGGCTAGAAAACTCGTGAGGGAATTTTGGCCTGGTCCATTGACCATAATACTCAAGAAAAAAAGTTCAGTACCCATAGAAGTTACAGGCGGCGGAGAAAACGTCGGGCTGAGAGCCCCGGGACACGCAATTCCCCTGTCGATAATGAAGATAACTGGTCTTCCCCTAATTGCGACTAGTGCGAACAAACACAACCAGCCAAATCCAGAAACAGCGGATGAAGCCTTAGCTCAGATTGGTGAAGTCGACCTTGTTCTGGACGCAGGCAAAGTCAAAGGCGTCCCCTCAACAGTCATCGATCTAACAAAACGCCCTCCTGTAATAATCCGTGATGGCCCCATACCACGAACGAGGATCGAGAAGATCTTGAAGCCCATCTGAGGACAAACACATGCGTCCCCAACACACATCTTAGGCCTACAGATGTGCTACGAACCACCAGCGAAAAGCCAGAGTCCGACTAACTCTCTGTAAGCCTTTCGGATCTTCTTAATGTATCAGCCGTTTGAGCTCTACGACTGAGCTCTGATTTCATTCTGTCGATCAACTCGACGGGAGTTGGATCAACACCGTTTAAGATTGCTAAATAGACACTGACTAAGTCAGCGAGGTAAATCACTGATAACATCTTTGACAATCTCGATCTCCCCCTGCCGACTACCTCTAAAATCTTACCGGCCCGATCTTCCAGAGCAATTCTTCTGGTGATGTCGATTCTACTTCTGATCTCAGGAGGCTCATCTGGGTCGCGGATAAGGATTACAACAAAATACTTGGCCGTTTCCTTCGGCTCTGTCCAGCCCACAACCTCGTTGTGATTCAACTCAGGGAAATACTCATACTTGCTCAACATCTTGCTGTTCTCATTGAACTGGGTCTTCATACGCAGAGCAACGCTGCGATAGAATCCAAATCCATAAACAAAAGGTATGTGATCCTTGACCTCCAACGCTAATTGCTTAGCCAAATTCCTAGACGTCGGAGTTTCAGGCCTAACTTCCTCTCTGAGATCTTCAAGAGTCTTAATCGTTTCTTCGATTTCTTGAACGCTTGGAGTGAAAACCCCAAGCTTCTTCAAGACGGTGGCCAGAGGAAAGAAAAGGTACGGAAAAGCGGCCCTGGGAGGCAAATTCTCAGGCAACTTGACAAGGGGAGTTCCTAGCCTCTGGCTGAAGTTCTCGAGTTGGCCGCCTGAACTGACGGCTATTATCATGCATCGCCGTTCAACAGCCTCAACGAAGCTGCTAAGTGTCTCTTCGGTGTTTCCAGAATAGCTTACGGCTAATACAAGTGTTCTATCGTCAGCATAAGCTGGAAGATGATATTCTCTTGAAACTTCAATTGGGACTCTGGCATCATCTCGGAGCCAATCCTTAAGCACGTCTCCTCCGACCGCTGAGCCGCCCATCCCTGCAACAATAATATTATCGGGCTTTTTGTACGCGATCTTCATGTTCCTAGAAACGTCCGATCTTTCAAGTGCCTTGACAGCATCACCCCTCCTCAGCGCGTCCTTACAGTGTTCTGGAAACGCCATCTGAATCTTCAACATGCCTTCTTTGTCGATGGACTTGATCGACTGCATATCATCAAGCACAGCTGGCAAGGTCATGCAGATACCTCTGATCGCATATTATTCTCCTCTTTAATAGCAGTCTTCAATAGTTAAAGTCCTCGCTAAGTTTTTCTAGATCGAACTGGTTCGTAAAGCTTGAAATTCAATCCAAAGACTCGTTTAATACGGAATAATGCTCTGAGGTCTAAGATTGGAAGCAATCAAGCGTCAGATACCGCTTTCAGTGGCAATACCATCCTCTATAGTGGCTGATACCCCACATCTTCGCGAGAAAACCTATAAGGTCGGCCTGATTGGAAGAGCATGCGCCATATTTCGAGTAGACGATGTTGTCATATACCCCGATGGAAAAGGCCAAAACACGTCCAACCAAATCGATTTCGTCTCAAACATCCTGTCCTACATGGAGACGCCGCAGTATCTCAGGAAGAGAATCTTCCCGGTCAGACCGCTCTTCAAATATGTGGGAATACTCCCTCCCCTACGAACCCCGCATCACCCGATTGCTAAGTATGTTAGAGACCTAAAGCTGAATGAGTACCGTGAAGGCGTTGTCATTAAGTCTGAAGGAAACAGATCCTACGTGGACATCGGAGTCGAAGAGACAGCCGTTTTACAGGAATTGAAGTTGCCCATCGGAAAGAGAGTTACCGTTCGATTAGTAAACCTTCAAAAAGAACATCCGGAGGTTTGTCTGGCGAGGAGGGAAGAAATAGGCCTATACTGGGGATACGATGTGACCGCCTCAAGTCTACCCTTAGGGAGAACGATTCGAACTGGGTCATATGACCTCGCTATCGCTACCTCCAGATACGGAACGCCGCTCACTCAAGTTTCGGAGGAAGTCAGACAAAGGTATAGGGCCTCCAAGAGAGTTCTAATCGCTTTCGGATCTCCAAGTGAGGGCTTAAAGGAGATACTGAGACGGGAAAACCTTAAAGTAGAGGACGTATTTGATTTTACGGTTAACGTCATAGAACGTCAAGGAACAAAGACCGTTCGAACCGAAGAGGCGGTCTTCGCTTCCCTAGCAGCCTTAGAAATAATATCCTAACACGTGATGCTCGATGGGACGCCGAAGAATTCACGCACCGAAACGTGGATCGCTATCCTATCTGCCTAGAGGACGTGCTGCTAGCCACATTGGCAGAATTAACTATTGGCCTGAGGTGGGAGGCGAAGCTCCAACGCTTCTCGGCTTTGCCGGCTACAAGGCGGGCATGAGCTATGTTTACCTTGTAAGCGATCACCGTGGTTCTCCGACCTTTGGCCAAGAAGTCTTCACTCCTGTCACCGTGATTGAGACGCCTCCTATGTTGGCATGCGGAATAAGGTCTTACACCCGGACAGCCAAAGGCCTGAAGTCAATGGCGGAGGCATGGATGAAAAAGCTACCCAAAGACACGGGTCGATTTCTATCCATTCCTGAAGGCTATGATACAGACGCAAAGATGAAGGAGGTCGAGGGGTCTCTAGAAAAGGCGACGGACCTCAGAATTGTGTTCTGCACACAGCCGCGTCTGGCTGGCGTTTCACAGAATAAGCCTGAAATAATGGAAGTTAAGGTCGACGGAGGCACAATAAAAGACGAGTTTGAATATGCAAAAAAGATCTTAGGCAAAAAAATCTCCATATCCGATGTTTTTAGAGAAGGACAGACTGTGGACATCGCCGCGGTAACCAAAGGCAAAGGGATCCAAGGGGTTGTTAAACGCTGGGGAGTCAAGAGGAAGCGACCTAAGGCAAGAAAGTCTGTTAGACAAGTTGGTACGCTGGGAGCATGGACTCCTCATTATGTGATGTATAGTGTACCAAGAGCTGGCCAAATGGGCTTCCATCACAGGACTGAAAAGAACAAGCGCATCCTAAAGATAGGCTCCAAAGGAGAGGGGGCAACGCCAGAAGGAGGTTTCCCACACTACGGTGTAGTTCGCAGCGATTTCCTGCTATTGAGTGGTAGCACCCCAGGCCCAGCGAAACGCCTGATAAAACTCAGGTATACGGCAAATTCGCAAACCCGTGTGGCTGAGACCCCGCCGCAGATCAACTTTGTCGGCATAAAAGCCAAGAGCTAGGAGAAGGGCAAGTCTTGAAAAGAATCCACGTATACAATCTGCAAGGCAAGCCGACGAAGGAGATCAGTACCCCCGCGGTCTTTGATACGCCAATCAGGCCAGACATCATCAAGAAGGCCGTCGTAGCCTATCAAACTCACAGAATCCAACCCCAAGGCCGAGACCCGATGGCGGGTAAAAGAACTACCGCCATAGGGCGGGGAACAGGCCTACATTTGGCGAGAATTCCCAGAGTAAAAGGTTCAGGCTACAGTAGAGCGGGTCAAGGCGCGTTTGCACCTGGAACCGTCGGTGGCAGACAGCCTCACCCACCAAAGGCCGAGAAACGGATAAAGAAACGTCTCAACGAGAAGGAGAAGGACCTTGCTATTACTTCAGCAATCGCGGCTACGGCAGATAAAGGTACTGTAGCGTTACGCGGCCACGCCGTATCCGAAGTCAAAGAGCTTCCTCTAGTCGTTTCGGACAAACTCCAAACGCTGGATAAAGCCGTTCAGGTTAAGGAGGTGCTTGAAGGGCTAGGCGTCTGGCCTGACATCCTAAGAGTTAAGAACAGCCGAAAAATAAGGGCTGGGAGAGGAGCCTCTAGGGGCAGAAAGATGAAGCAAGCAGTAGGGCCATTGATCGTTGTGTCTGAAGACAAAGGCATCGGTAAAGCCGCTAGGAATCATCCGGGTTTAAACGTCATTACAGTCAAACAGCTTAACGCCGAATCATTCGCCCCAGGCACCCACCCAGGGCGGCTCACTGTCTGGGTTGAGTCTGCGATAAAGAGTCTTGAAAAGATTTTTGCTTGAGGTTGAGTAAATGCCCAAAACAAAGCTGCATGAGATCGTGATCCATCCTCTAATGACCGAGAAGGCCGTCTCCATCATCGAGGCTGAGAATAAGCTGGCCTTCATAGTGAACCTTAAAGCTAACAAATCTAACGTTAAGAGGGCTGTCGAAGAACTTTACGGCGTGAAGGTCTCGGACGTCAACCTTTTAGTCACCTCAAAAGGTCTGAAGAAAGCGTACGTTAAGCTCCACCCAGACTACAAGGCTTCCGACTTGGCAATAAAACTTGGAATCCTATAGGAAGAGATTTGAATGGGTAAAAGGATTCGAGCGCAGAGAAAGGGCCGCGGAAGCCCGACCTTCAGTGCGCCCACTCATAAGAGAGTTGCGCCTGCCCAATACCCCGCT
>CAYZTF010000037.1:0-5466 GCA_964481305.1 uncultured Candidatus Bathyarchaeia archaeon
GTGACGGTGGAACCAACTATGATGGCTGTTATTAAAACTGCCAATACCATCTTGGTGGTTGTGTTCATTTTTCGTTCCTTCTGTGTGCGTTTAGTGGGTTAATTCCCACATTTTGCCCACATTCACAAAATAAAAAGGTTTCGCAAACCTAACCAATGCCGTCAATACCGCACGCTACAGCAGCATGTCACAGCGCCGACCGCAATTAGCAAGTTTCTTTTGTTTGCTGCAGATACTATCGTAAGCTTTCACATACATACCTGTGGAGACATCGCCCGCAAATCTCCACTTCTTTTTCACATGACTTGCCAAGGTTACTCGAGCACTATGTCACCAGCAATCTTTACCGCAATTTTCGCGTACGCGATTCTAACTTTTCTCATTCTTCTCGTTCTTCTCAAACTGTTAAATCGCTTTAAATCAGGCTCTTCCCCTTCATCTTAGCCGACGTCATGTTGGTTGCTAGAGCCGGTTTCTTCCCGCTGATCGGGGACTGGTTCAACCTACTCAAATCGCTTCAGCCACTCGTTCTCCCGCATCGCATTCATGTGGAGGTCTTCGTATTTGGTCATCCAAATTGGCAATAGGACCCCAAAACTTTGGGCTCCCGTTAAGCAGGCTGGGGGCTCTTAAGTGATTTGAAGACCAAATTTTTGACCAGAAAGACTATCTCGACGAAGCAAGCCGACTGGTTCAAGAAATATAGTAGCTCTCTTAATCTGTTCTGAAGGACTACTTCGTTGTGGACCACTCGAAGATAGGTATCGCGAGCGTAATTGTGACTACGGCTATAATAACTAGAATAGAAAGTTCACCGGTGATCGCTGCCAACGGCGCTCCCAACACCATTACCTTCCTGAGGGCGGTGATTGCGTATGTCAATGGTATTGCCTTCGATATCATCTGCATCCACCACGGGAGCTGTTCTATGGGGTACATGACTCCGCTGAGGAACATCATGGGGATCTGCAGCATAGCGAGGATCATTGTGGCTGATTCCTGTTCCCCGGCTACAGCCGTCGCAATGATGCCTATCCCGACGAAACCGAGCACGCCCAGGAGGAGGATTAGAAGCATCAATATTGGGTTTCCATATATCCTCACCCCAAAGAGTATCATCGTTGTACCCAGCATGATGAGTCCTTGGAGGAGCCCCCTCACGGTTTGAGAAACCGCTTTGCCCAAGATGACGGAGTATCTCGATATCGGGCTCATCATCATTCCATCGAGGGTTCCAAGCTCTCTCTCCCTGCTTATCGCACTGGCCAGTCCGCTCATCCCACCTAGCATCACACTCATGGCTAAGAAGCCCGGCGCCATGAACTCGAAGGTGTTTGAGGTAGCTCCAGGAACCATGCTTTCAGTCTCAAGCGATATAGTTCCCATTGTTGGATTCTGCGATCCTTGATTTGCGATCTGGGCCGAAATCTCGCTCAATATGGCCGTGATGCTACTTGAGACCGCCATGGAAACCGTTGGACTCGTCTGGTCTACGATGAGCCTCATCGAACCTTGGCCGCCCAAAGCTATCTGATCTGAGAAACCCGGCTCCACGATAAGAATTCCCTTCAAGCGTCCCTCGATCAATGCCTCCCTAGCTTGACCTATGTCCACGAAGCTTGAGAAGTCAAGTGTCCCCGAGGATGTAGCCATCTGAATCATCTTTCCCGTTACAGCGTTCGCTTCGTCGCCATGATCCAACTGGACTATCCCGACGGATAGGTGGTTCAGTGTAGCCCCGCCAGATGGGAACATGTAGCCGAAGATCATAATCATCAGCAACGGCATTGCGATCAACGTGAAGAGCCTTATCCTCGATCTCTTTAGTTCCCTCAAATCCTTCCCAGCAATCGTTAGGATGTTAAATAGCTCTCTTATGATGTCCATCTATGCGAATCCCCTCCATCTCCTCATACTAGGGATCTTCTCATTGGCCGAGTCCCGCAAACCCCTTCCGGTCAAGCTCAGGAAGACTTCCTCGAGGGTTCCAACTCCATGTTGCTTCTTTAAGTTCGATGATGTGTCGCAAGCTGTTATTTCCCCTTTGTCTATTATGCCGATTCTCTGACTTAGTTCGTCTGCCTCCTCCATGTCGTGAGTCGTTAGAACTATCGTCATCCCCCTCCGGTTCAGATCCTTTGCCAAGTCCTTGACGAATCTCTGACTTTGTGGATCAAGGCCGAGCGTCGGTTCATCCAAGAAGAGTATCGAAGGATTTTGGAGCAATGCCCTTACTATGTTGACCCTCTGCCTCATGCCGGTGCTAAAGGTTCCCACGAGCTTGTCCTGCCATGAGCTTAGCTCAACCAGTCCTAGAAGTTCATCTATCCTTTTCTCCAGAAGATCTCCATTCAATCCGTAGAGTCTGCCAAAGAATCGTAGGTTCTCCCTAGCGCTCAGGAGATTGTACATTATGAGTTTATCTGAGACAGCACCTATTACGGTTCTCACCTTAGAAGCTTCCTTGACCACATCATACCCGCCAACGGTGGCCTGACCCTCGCTGGGCCTCAGCAAGGTCGTTAGAACCCTCAAGAGCGTCGTCTTCCCTGCTCCGTTGGGGCCGAGAAGCCCAAAGAGTTCACCCTTGTATACGGTCATATCTATGTGGTTCAACGCTGGGAAACCATTGAAGTATTTTGCAAGTCCCTTCACTTCGATGTCTGCTATCACTGGCCCCTCGCTCCTACGTCTGCTTGGGCTGCATCTTACTACTATGGAAACGTCTTCTGACTACCACGATGATGGCTGCTGCGACTATGGCTAGTAGAATCATGATTATGGGCAGAAGCGTGCTAAGTGGGTTTTCCAGAATGTTCAGTTCCAAGCTCAGGTCTTGGCTGAAGAGATGCGTTGCCTCTGGCTGGCTCCAGCTCAGCCTCAGATTGAGTACATAGCTCCCGATCTCGGCATTTGAATTTATATCAAGGACAAATGTTGCAGTCTCCTCCTCCCCGGCTTCCACCGTTCCGAAATAATCGGTCGTTGTTCCCGAGAAGACATTCGGTACCTCGATCTGCACGCTAGCCCCCTGAGCTGCCTCAGTGCCATTGTTCTTGAACGTCACGAGGATCACGATACCCGTGTCGGAAACATGGATCTCCGGAATCTTCGTGCTCGTCACAACGAATCCCGCCTTTGCGCTCAGGGATAGCGGGATCTCCACGGACTTCTCTGGATCCTTCATAGTGCCATACATTATCTTCGCGATAAGGGTGAGATTGCTGGGCGAGGGTGCTGATTCGTCCACATCGATATAGAAGTCAGCTGGCACGGTTTGGCCCGGCTGCACCGTCCCTATGAAGAAAGTGTTGGCTCCGCCCCAAGAAGGTCTTACATACTGTGTTTGCACTATCTCTACTATTACGTTCTTCGCAGTTGCACTTCCGGCGTTTGTGAAGGATAGTTTAAGATCCACGTTCTTATCTCCTGGATATACCTTGGGTGGCGAAATGGAGATCTTCTGTAAGGTTATGTCGCTGTATCGATTGAAGTTCACTGGTACAGGAACAGACTCATGAATGTATGAATACGCGTCGGCGGGGGACTGTGTACTCCAAGATATGTCCAACGTCATCGTATAGTTGCCGATAACAGCGTCTGCTTCTATGTTCAAATTGAAAATCAAGGAGAAGTATGAGTTAACCCCGACTCCACCAGTGTATGCAAAGGCCTTCTGGGCTCCATCGATGTCGGTAAACCCATTTGGCAGCTCCAACCAAGCGTGTATGCTTTTTGCTGTAGATGAACCTAAGTACTGAAGCGTGACTGTCAGAGGTACGTTTCTATCACCAGGTTCCACGTCCACTGGGTTTGCTGGGCTTCCCCAGACCGTGCCTGCGACGAAGAACGTCCGCCCTGAAGCCTGAACCCTATCAAGCGATATTGGCATCAAACTCAGAAACAATGTGACGAATACTACCGCAAGAACAAGAGTTCTCCTCGTCAAACCTCTCTCACACCCCTCTTGAATAAAGGTGAATTTCTCAGCGTCATTCGGCCCAAGTGATCGCCATTTGAACCTAGGGAACCGAAGATTTCTTCTTCTTTGACATCAAAGCTGATGTGGCCCACAGCGGCAAGATTATGGTTGAAGATCCGGGTTAATCCAGAAACTACCAGTGCACAAGTCAATTTGTATTCACTCCTTCAATTCTATTTGCAATTCTCTCGATAGTCATTGCTACTTGTTTCAAGGCTTCCGTTGCCTCCTTAGCGGCTTCTTCTGAATATTGTCGTTTCAGACCGTTACGAAGCTTGAAAACAGCTACTGCGAGGTCTTTTGTGGCTGCTCGAAGTTCTTTAGCTTTTTCTGGATAAAATTCAGACCACATCGGGCCCATGAATTCTGGACCAGGTCCGAAGTGTCTGTATCCTTTCTGAAGTCCTTCAAGCCGCTTTTCATGTTCCTCTAAGAAGGTTTTGCCGTGATCGGTTAGCACGTAACGCTTTATTCCAACTTCTTGTTCAGGGGCTTCTTTGATGTACCTCTTCTCTTGCAGCCATGCCAGCAATGGATAGATTGAGCCGGGGCTCGGCTTCCAGTAACCGTTAGTCTTCTTCTCGATCTCACTCATTAATTCTGAGCCTGACATAGGCTTTTTACTGAGCAGTTTCAGCACTTCATAACGAAGGAAGCCCTTAGGTACGATTGCCATACGCCTCATCCAGTGTTGGAAGGGAAACAAATCTTTATCACATCCGATATCAAAGTTGATTCTTAACAACAAATCCAGGCCTGCTTATAAATGTTCTCAAAACTTACGTCGGATTGAACACTCTTCTATTTAGAAGAATTCTACCCATAGTGGAGAAGTCACCCGCAATCTCCGCTTCCCCATCTTTTTTGTATTAGAATTCGCGCACCTTGTATTTTCACACGCGCTGCAGTCTGACTATCGTGTGTATTATGGTCTGCGTCAAACCCTACTTCTCTGGCTGGGCACTATGATTCTTACTTGCTTCTAGGAAGATTTCTTCGGTAGTTTCAGATATTGCCCGTGGCTCCTTGCTGTATCTTGCGTTGCACGGAACTCTCTTTTACCCAGACAGTATTTTAGAAGGGAAAATGCAAAAAGTTGGCAAGAGCCGCTGAGCTAAGCATTTATGTTCTTCGGTCTAAAATAATGAGCATATGCCCGAAAAACTGGGCTTCATAACTCCAACTGTCCTAAAGGTTCTGTACGTCTATCACGAAGACCCTATGCAAGAGCTTCATGAGAGAGAAGTTATGAGAAAGGCGAAGATAAGCAAGGGCTCTGCCAGCTTGATTCTGAGTGTTTCGAAGGTTTCAAGCGGTACTTTGGGGCAAATGTCACAAAGCTTTCGGGATATGTGGGCCGAAAGGACAAGAGGCATCAGGTGCCAGCCAGTCTCCATGAGTTATGTATGCTGTGTATCGGCAACCGCCGCATAGGGCGCTGTATGTGCACGTTTTGCAGGCACCTTTCAGCTCTTTTCGGTTTC
>CAYZTF010000038.1:0-5420 GCA_964481305.1 uncultured Candidatus Bathyarchaeia archaeon
CCAAGCGCAGCCAAGAGAGACATGTGTATGATGTCTGGTCTGCCTCTTCTTTCGGCTCTATCCAACTCAATCATTGCGGCATGATGGTATGTCCTATCAAGTAGTAGTTGATCCGGCCTCTTGCCGACTCTTTGCGCATGCTTGACCACTGAAGGATGCCTTTGAATGGATGCTGGCACCCTTTCTAGGGCGGATTCAGCGATCACCAGATTTAACACAGATAACCCTCCTGAAGAAGAGAAACTTTAGATTATAAAGCCTCCTAAATATCGGCTTGAAATCCGATGCCTTCAAGTAAAGGTGAGACGCGCAGAATCGCCTCGGAACGTATGAGAATCCTCTTCGAGAAAGCCCGAGAGACCCTTGACAAAGACCCGACGCTCGCCCAGCGATACGCTGACCTGGCCAGAGAGCTGGGAATGCGTTACAAAGTTCGCGTCCCGCCCGCGTACAGACGGACGATATGCAAGCATTGCAAAAGCTTCATTCTGCCCGGCGTAAACTGCCGCGTGAGGCTACAGCAAGCCAGGGAACCCCACGTTGTCGTCACGTGCTTAAATTGTGGCGGACACACACGTATACCTCTGAGGAGGAGACAAGCGTGATGATCCACCCGAAGCAGAGGCTTAGACTGAAGAGGGAGATGACGGAGGAGAAGCCTACGGTGTGGATAGGCAAGAACGGCATCACTCAAGGGATCATTGACGATGTTTCAAGGAAGTTGGAGGAGGATCAAATCGTCAAGATCAGGATCTTGAGAAGCGGTCTGAAGTCTGGTAGTTGTGAGGAACTGGCTGAAGAAATGTCGAAGCTGACCGAGTCAACGCTGATCGAGACTCGAGGCCACACCATAATCCTGTTCAAGAAGAGGAAATAGGAAGTTTATACTTTATATTTGACCACTAGAATTAGAGAAGGATAACTCTACGTGGAGCGTTAACGTTTAATGCCAACCGTCTACGATGTACCGGCCGACGCCTTCATCAAACACCTCACAGAACACTTGAAGGAAAACTACGAGATCGAGCCGCCTAGCTGGGCCACGTTCGCAAAGACAAGCTCCCACGCCGAGAGAGCGCCCCTAGACGCTGACTGGTGGCATGTCCGAGCGGCTTCCCTTCTTCGGAAAACGTACATTGAAGGCCCCATAGGCATATCTAGACTACGCAAACTCTACGGCGGGAGGACAGGTCCGGGGACGAAGCCGGAGCACTTCAGGAAGGGCAGCGGAAACATCCTGAGGAAGCTGCTTCAGCAGCTTGAAAAGGCCGGGCTCATAAAGACGGTTGACAAGAAGGGAAGGGTATTAACCAAGGAGGGTAAAGCCCTCCTCGACACACTCGCAGGCAAAGTCAAACAAGAGACGGTGAAAAACATCCCCGAGCTTAAGAAATACGGGTGAGGGGACATACCGGTGAGCTACGACGAAGAAGACATCGAAGAAATTCGGAGAAGAAGAGCCTTGGAGTTGCGCAGACAGCTTGCCGAGGCCCAGTCTAGAGCCAATGTTCAACAAGAGGCTGAAATACAGAAGAGGGAAGTCCTCCGCAAGATACTCTCTCCCGAGGCCAGGCAACGTCTCAACAGACTCAAGATGGTCAAACCAGACTTCGCGACCCAACTGGAGCTCCAGCTCATACAGACCGCTCAAACCGGTAGAATAAATATTCCCATCACAGATGAGCAGTTGAAGACAATTCTAACCAGACTTCAAGGCGGCAAACGCGAAATAAAGATCAGGAGAATGTAAAAATGGCAAGAAACAAGCCGACAGCGAAGAAACGGAGACTGGCTAAGGCCGGAAAGCAGAGCAAGCCGGTTCCGACATGGGTAATGGTAAAGACGGCGGGCAGAGTTCGGACCAATCCGAAGCGAAGAAGTTGGATGAGGAGGAAACTCAGAGCTTAAGGAGTATCTGTAATGCCGAGAAAGAAGACCGTAAAAAAGAAAGCTGAGGAGAAGGTCGAGGAAGCGGAAGCCGAGAAGCCGGTCGAAGCTGAGAAAGTAGAAGAAAGGGAGCTTGAAGAAGGCATCGTTGAGGAACGAATATACACGATTCCGCTCCGTCGGGCATGGATCGCACCCGTCAAGAAGAGAAGCCCTCGTGCCGTCAGACTAATCAAAACATTCGTGAGAAAGCATATGAAGCCCGAAGTCTTGGCGATCGACAGCACAGTCAACGAGGAAGTCTGGAGAAGAGGCATCGAGAATCCGCCCAGAAAGATAAAGGTCAGGGCGGCAAAAGACAAGGATGGCGTTGTAACCGTATTTCTCGCCAAGGAAGAGTAAGCTTGGCCGTCATCCGCATTGATATTCACGGCAGCCCAAACATAGGCGTCTACACCTTAACCACCGATTCCTATACCATAGTCCCGGTCAAGCTCTCAAAATCTAAAGCTAAACTTATTGAGGACTGTTTGAACGTGGAAATTATTGAAACAACGATCGGCGGCTCCTTCCTTGTCGGCGTATTAGCATCAGCGAACTCCAACGGCATCGTCCTACCACACTACGCCTACGATGAGGAGATGAAAGCCATAAAGAAAAGATTCGACGTAAACGTTGAGAAGATCGAATGTAGGAAGACCGCCTTTGGAAACCTGGTACTTGCGAACGACAACGGCGCCATAATCGACCCCAACCTAATGAGAGAGACCGAAATCGTAAAACGAATAGAGGACGCTTTGGGAGTTGAGGCAACCCAAGGCACAATAGCCGGCCTGCCCTACGTCGGTTCCCTAGCCGTAGCGACGAACAAAGGAGCGGTTTCGCATCCAATGATAAAGGAAGAGGAACTCAAACTAATGCAAGATATGCTCAAGGTTCCGGTGGATGTCGGAACTGTCAACCTAGGCGTACCCTACGTCTCCTCCGGCCTAATGGCAAACACAAATGGAGCCATAGTCGGTCACCTGACAACTGGACCTGAAATCTTTATCATAGGGCAAGCGTTGAATGTTATAACCTAAGGTGCGCTGAATGAGCGATGTAAAGATCTTCAGAGTCGTAGGGGAGATACGAAAACCTGGATGGCAAGCCCCGTTTAGAAAGGAGCTGCGAGCGTTGAAGCCCGAAGACGCGGTGGAGAAAGTGTACAAAGATCTTGGAAGCCAGCACAACGCCAAGCGCTACCAGATAAAGATAGCTTCCGTTGAAGAGATCAAGCCGGAAGAGGTGGAGAACCCAATCATTCGCGAACTGAGCAAGGCAGAGTGAAACCATGTCGCAAGACGAGGAGGCTCTCAGAAGACTCCTAATCGAACTGCAATTGCTGCGAGGCACGATGGAGACCCTCAGATCAAGGCTGAGCCTGGTCGAGGGAGCCCTAACTGAGCTTCAGATAGCCAATTCTAGTCTGCAGGGCTTGAAGGGGAAAGACAAGGGCTCTTCTCTCTTGGTGCCAGTTGGCGGAGGCACACACGTCAAAGCTAGGCTGGACGATCCTGCCAAGGTGATCGTAGGCATCGGGGCAGGCGTGGCCACGGAAAAGACTTTTGACCAAGCGCAGGAGAGCATAGGTCGCCAGATGACCGAACTCCAGAAGAGCAGGCTGGCGATGGAGCAGCAACTGAACCAGATCGTGGCAAAGATCAACGACACACAAGACAAGGTTCAGAGCATGTCTGAGTCCCTCGAAGGTAAGCGTGTTGTTCGAACGACTTAAGGAGAACTTTACAAGCATCCTCGAAAAGTTCTCAAAGACCGAACTCAAAGGCGAGAAGGTCGACCAGATCCTACAGGATTTTAAGATCTCACTACTGAAGAACGACGTCGCGTTACCGGTAGCAGAGAAAATATGCGACGACTTGAAGAAGTCGGTCGAGGGCGTAGAGGTAGACAGATTCAAGGACCCAAGACCTGTTGTCGAGAAGGCTTTACGATCCACGCTCACCGACATATTGCGGACTGAAAAAGCCGTCGACTTAATGGAACTGGCCGCAGAGAAGAAGCGGGAGAAGACCCCGATCGTAATCGTGTTCTTCGGAATAAATGGCACCGGAAAAACCACGAGCATAGCGAAGGTCGCGAAACTCCTGCTCAACAAAGGCTACTCCGTGGTCTTGGCATGCAGCGACACGTATCGCGCCGGCTCGATAGAACAGCTGGAGGAACACGCCAAACGGCTCGGCGTTCGGATGATAAAACACGACTACGGGGCCGACGCTGCGGCGGTGGCGTTCGATGCCGTTGCTCACGCTAAGGCGCACGATGTGAACGCCGTCCTCATAGATACCGCTGGGAGGATGGAGACCGATAAGAATCTGATGATGGAGTTGGCAAAGATTAAGAGGGTTATCCGCCCAGACCTCTCGATTCTGGTCGTAGACGCTTTAACCGGTAACGACGCGGTGGCCCAGGCGGAGGAGTTTGATAAGGCTGTAGGAATAGACGCGGCCATAGTTACCAAGGTTGACGCCGACGCTAAGGGTGGAGCTTGCCTCAGCGTGTCCTACGTGACCGGTAAACCCATAATCTTCGTAGGCAACGGGCAGCGATACGAGGACATGATCAGATTTGAGCCCGAAAAACTTGTGGATGTAATAGTGTCGTAAGGGCCTGCGGAATCCCTACGGCGATTGTTTCGTCGAAAGCATAGACTGTGACCGTAAAGTTAAAAGATGTGCTTCGTTTAGTTCTGTGAGAAGGATACGGGAGAAGACATCTTTGGGTTTAAGAGACTTTCTATCCTCAAGCGCTAAGTTGCTGAAACTCTCTAGGAAGCCTGGGAGAAGCGAGCTCTGGCTGTCGATAAAGATCTGCCTATTGGGCATCGGCGTCATCGGCGTCATCGGTTTCATCATAAGATTCATCTCATCCATGTTCCAAGGTTTCACCCCTTAGAGACTAGGCGAAGACAGGATGACGGAACAGAAAAAGGTGACCTCCATATACGCCGTTAGAACCACAGCCGGCCGTGAGCGAGCCGTAGCCGACTCCATCTGGACTAAGGTGAAGGCGAATGATCTGCCTATAGTAGCAATACTGGCGCCGGAAACCTTGCGAGGCTACGTCTTCATCGAGACCACGGGCCCACATGTGGTAGAGGACGCCACATCAGGAATAAAGCACATAAAGTCTCGTGTGCCCGGGGTCGTAGGCGTCTCCGAGATCGAGAAGTACCTAGTCTCAAAGCCCGTAATAGAAGAGCTGCACGTGGGCGACACCGTTGAGGTCACAGGCGGACCCTTCAAAGGGATGAAGGCTAAGATAGTGAGGGTGGACATAGTTAAGCAAGACGTAACAATCGAGTTACTGGAGGCAACCTTCACCCTACCCATCACGGTTCATGCAGACTACGTGAAGCTAATAGAGAAAGCTAAGGGCGGAGAAGCATCGAAGGAGGCGACTTAGATGAGTGAAAAGAAAGTTGTTGAAGCCCTAGTCGGCGGAGGACAAGCAACAGCCGGCCCACCCCTCGG
>CAYZTF010000039.1:0-5396 GCA_964481305.1 uncultured Candidatus Bathyarchaeia archaeon
CATAACTCTGCACCTGTCGCCTCTCCTGAGACCAGATGTCGAACATGCCGTACAACTCTCGCAGTCGACCTCTCTGCACTCCTGAGGTTGAAAGGTTAGTATGCAATCCTGAAAAACAAACCTCTCCTCGATCGTCGCCTCTGCGCCCCTCTCAATGGCATCTACCGCTTGGAATCCCCCTCATGAACTCTGCAGGGAAAGGTCTTGCTGCGGACTCTTGTCACTGTGTAGACTCATGCCGGCTCCAGCCTCTCTGCACATGTTTTGAAAAGCCTACATTCTTTGCAATTCTTGGTGGGGCCTTCGTTGATGAAGGGTGAAGCCGACCTTTGCCTGCTTAATCCCCACGAGCGTAATGAGCGCCTTCTGTTTTGCCACTTTTACCTACTCGATTACGCCTGTTGTCTTTGCAAGGCGTCTGGCCGCCTCGTGCGTTAACCCTTTTTCTCCGAGGATGGTGTACCGATCGGGTCTGATTCTGTGGGCTCTAGTTAGAGCTTCAATTATGTACTTTGATTCTATTCCAAGCTCCTTGGCGGTTGTTGGAGCTCCAAGCTTCAGGAGGCTGTTCTTTAAGAGCTTCCAGTTGGCTCCATGGAGGCGTGCCATCATTATTGTTCCGACCCCGCACTGTTCGCCATGGAGGGCTGGCTTCGGTGCTACCTGGTCTAAGGCGTGGGAGAAGAGATGCTCGGAGCCGCTGCCAGGTCTGCTACTGCCGGCGATGCTCATTGATATTCCGCAACTGAGCAATGCCTCCATGACGACGCGTATGCCTTCTTCCCTTCCACTGCGGATGATCTTTGCGTTTCTCATGACTAGTCTCGCGCTCATCAAAGCTAGACTGGCCGCATATTCGCCATAATATTCTCCTCTTAGATCGTGGGCCAACTTCCAGTCTCTGACTGCCGTGTACTTGGACACTATGTCGCCGCATCCGCTTGCTGTAAGTCTATAGGGAGATTGTAGAATCACTTCGGTGTCTGCTATGACAGCTATTGGGGTCTGAGCGAGAATTGAGGTTGGTTGCTTTAGGTCTCTGATTGAAGCCCTCTGACTGGCGATGCCGTCATGGGAGGCGGTTGTTGGAACACTGACGAAGGGTACGTGGCATTTTGACGCAGCAACCTTAGCCACATCGATGACTTTCCCACCGCCAACGCCTAATACGACCTCGGGGCGGCTTTTTTTGATCATCTTCTCGGCCTCGGAAACACATCTCATCTCTGACGATTCGACTATGAGATTCTCAATCCTGAACCCGCTCTTCTCCAAGGAACCTTTCGCTTTTCCCGCCGCTATCCTGTAAGTCTTAGGTCCGGTCAGCAGAAACGTAGAAGAAGAGAATCCGAGTCCTCTGCAGACTTCTCCTACCTTGCTTAGAACTCCGCAGCCAATTAGAACCTCTCTTGGCAACTGTATGCTATGAACATTCTTCTCCAATCTAGGCGACCAACGTTATCCTTCTGCTAAAAGGAGGCTTCGAAATACTTTTAAGTTAGGCTCAAGCCAGAATAAGATGTTTACCCTCAGGTTCTGAGGGAACTCTTTTCAACCATTCTTCGAGGCATATGAACTAAATTGGATAGGTCATCGATGTACAATGGCTCCGTAGGCGCGCTTAAGGGTACGACTACCATAGGTGTCGTCTGCAAAGATGGAGTTGTCATAGCGACCGATACTCGGGTGACTATGGGTAACATCGTGGCGCATAAGCGTGGAAAGAAAGTCTACAAGATCGCCGATCATCTGGCGATGACCATTGCGGGCGTTGTCGCCGATGCACAGACCGTGGTGGATATATTGAAGGCTAATGCCACGCTCTACCGCCTAGATAAAGATAGGGCGTTTCCAGTAAAGGCATCAGCGAGGCTGGCTTCAAACATCTTGTTCTCCTCGCGCACTTACCCGTTACTCATGCAAGCGATCATAGGCGGAGTCGACGAGGACGGGCCGCACATCTTTGCTTTAGACCCCATCGGTAGTGTTACCGAAGAGACGTATGTTTCAACAGGCTCAGGTTCACCGGTGGCATACGGGGTACTCGAAGCCGAGTATAAGGAGGGTATGAAGGTCCAAGAAGGGATCACCATGGTCGTCAGAGCGGTCAACTCGGCCATGAAGAGGGACATAGGTAGCGGCGACAGCTTCGACGTTGTGACTGTGACGAAGAACGGCTATCAAGAGCTGTCTGAAGAGAAGAAACAAAGGTTTCTAGAAGCCTAAGTTTGCTCAGTTAAATCAGAGGATACGATGTTGTCTTTCAACGACAGCCAAGTCAAGATCAGAGACGGTATTCTAGAGAATATTCCTAAGGAGGCCGAAGTCAGCCGCATCGAGTTTGAGGGTCCGAGGCTAGCCGTATATGTGAAGAGACCTGAGATCCTAGTTGAGCAGAGCTACATTGTGACAGACCTCGTCAAACTTCTTCGAAAGCGGATCGTTATACGATCAGACCCTTCTGTTCGTCTTCCGGAACCCGAGGCACGCAAGCTTATCCTATCCAAGTTGTCGGATGAGGCCGAAGTCACGAGTATCGAATTCGACCCCACGGTCGGCGAAGTCGTGATTGAAGCCAAAAAACCCGGCCTTGTAATCGGGAAAAACGGCTCAGCACTGGAGGAGATAATAAAGTCTACAAAGTGGAGGCCTAGGGTTCTAAGGACCCCTCCGATACCGTCCAAAATAATCGCCAGCGTGAGGCACTACTTCCATTCTGAGGTTAAGAGAAGGGAGGAGATCCTGAGATCGGTGGGTGATAGGATCTTTCGACCCGCCGTCTTGAAGTCGAACAGCGTCCGCATAACGACTCTGGGAGGATTCCAAGAGGTAGGTAGATCCGCGTTTCTGGTCAATACAGGAGAGAGTAGGATTCTCATCGACTGCGGCGTAAATCCAGGTTCCAACAACCCGGCCAGTGCCTACCCATATCTGAACGCAGACGAATTTGACCTAGATATGATCGACGCCGTTATTATCTCGCACGCGCATCTGGACCACTGCGGAATGCTTCCGTTCCTATACAAGTATGGCTACGACGGTCCGGTGTATTGCTCCGAGCCGACGGCGAGTCTTATGACCCTCCTCCAACTCGACAGCCTAGACGTTCTGACAAAGGAGGGTCTGACCCCCCCGTATGATCAGAAGGATGTCCGGGAGACGGTTCTACACGTCATACCTCTCAAGTATGGGGCCGTAACGGACATAGCTCCCGATGTCCGTTTAACTCTTCACAACGCGGGGCACATCTTAGGATCCGCGATAACGCACATACATATAGGTCAAGGCATGCATAACATCGTCTACACGGGCGACTTCAAGCACGGACGTACGATGCTTCTCGAGCCGGCTTCGACGAACTTCCCGAGAATCGAGACACTGATCATTGAGGGCACCTACGGCGGGCCAGAAGATGTCATGCCCAAGCGGATGGACGTCGAGCGTAACCTTGTGTCTGTAATAAACGAGACGTTGGATAAGGGTGGGAAAACGCTCATTCCCGTTCCTGCCGTCGGAAGAGCTCAAGAAATTATGATCGTTCTGGACAACTACATGAAGAACGGCCTTCTCCAAGAAGCGCCAATATACATAGAGGGCATGATCAACGAGGCGACAGCGATCCACACCACCTACCCCGAATACCTGGATCGCAGAATTCGGGACCAGATTCTGTATGAGGGCGTCAACCCCTTCGAGTCAGATTACTTCGTGAACGTGAAGGATCCAAGCGCTAGACAAGATATCGTCAAAGGCGAGCCGAGTATAATTCTGGCAACTTCTGGAATGATGGAGGGAGGTCCATCCATCGAGTACTTCAAAGCTCTCTCCTCGGATGAAAGGAACATGTTAATATTTGTCAGCTACCAGATCGAGGGAACCTTGGGCTCGAGAATTAAGCGCGGCTTGTCGGAGGTCCCGTTGATGGATCACGACGGAAAGATGGCTGTTGTCAAGATCGCGTTGAGAGTCGTGGCCCTAGAGGGCTTCTCCGGGCACTCTGACAGAAACCAGTGTATAGACTACGTGAGAAAACTTTCTAGGCCTGAACGCATCATCGTCGGCCATGGAGAGAAAGCCAAATGCATCACCACAGCGAGCACGCTACATAGGATCTACAAAGTAGATACTGATGCACCGAAGAATCTTGAGACGATCAGGCTCAGATGACCACGACAAGCTTCCCAGATCTCAATTCGAGTCGATAAAGATGGACTAGCGGCTGTCTAGGAAGCATTTTCCAGTCCCATACTCGTTCACACTAACTTCACGATTTTCCAGACTTCGTCGCCTACATAGTGAAGGTTCTCCGCAACTTTTCCACGTTTCATCGTTTTCATTCCTACGGAACCCATTAAGGTTCTTACAACCGCGATTGGTTTGAGATGTTTTTCGTCTCTGACAACGGCTATAGAGCCTTCTTCAAATGCCCCTTCGACGCGGACAATTCCCGGCGCCATGATGTCTGATCCGTTACAGACATGAGGTACGGCTCCCATATCTACGATTAACGACGGTAGAATCTTCAAGATAGGCTCAAATGTCAGTGTAGGAAAGAGCTTGTCTTCAAACGAGACGAAAGCTGGAACATCCCTAACCATGAAGACTTTGATGTTAGGCTTAAATTTGGCCACTTCAAGCTTTTCAGCTACGAGATTTGAAGTATCGATATTTAAGGCCTCTGAGAGCTGTCTGAGAACCTCTTTCGTCTCGTGATTTCTCAGTTGACTTCTCTCCTTCGCTTTCATGGAATGCACGGTAAGAATTACCTTTCTACGATAGCTTTAAATCGTTATCTTAGAACCCTTAAAGCACCAAATCAAGGCGGTCAGCTAGCGAAATGACAGAGATGGCGACTAAGCTTCTAGAAGATAGTTTAGGTAAAGTTGTCTTGGTAAAGTTGAAGGGTGGAAGGAGCCTGAGAGGTAAGCTTCAGGGCTTCGACCAGCATATGAACCTTGTTCTGGAAGATGCCGAAGACGTCTCCGACAATGAGAAGATCGAGAAAATAGGGACGATAATCGTTCGTGGAGACAACGTCATCATAGTGTCTCCGCCTCCAAGGTGAAACGGTCATGGTCAAAGGTACACCATCCTTCGGCAAGAAGCATAAGACCGCCGTAATAAAGTGTAGACGGTGCGGCCGAAGAGCGTATCACATTAGACATAAGCGGTGTGCTGCATGTGGGTTTGGAGAAT
Source organism: uncultured Candidatus Bathyarchaeia archaeon (assembly GCA_964481305.1). Taxonomy (GTDB): domain Archaea; phylum Thermoproteota; class Bathyarchaeia; order RBG-16-48-13; family JAGMEO01; genus CAYZTF01. The sequence continues at coordinate 5,197 of CAYZTF010000039.1, forward strand.
CCAAGCGAATTCGTAGTTACGCGTGGCAGACGAGAAGTGTCGAGAGGCAAAACCGCCTTCTCTAAGAACTTTTTTTCCGAGAAGTTTAAAGTATCTGGGGCTCAGTAATGCATGTGGGCCGGTAGCTCAGCCTGGTATACATGAAGGGCCAAGGAGTGTCGCGTTGGCATCGCGAAGGTCCTGGGTTCAAATCCCGGCCG
>CAYZTF010000040.1:0-5367 GCA_964481305.1 uncultured Candidatus Bathyarchaeia archaeon
CCGTGATCGCTTTTAGCGGGGTCGACGCCGTCCTCGCCATGCTTGAAGCTGACTATGTCTCCAACGGAGTTTCTAACGGTTTCATCATATTCGACTCGCAGATGTTCTAGGGCGTTTATCAGTCTGCGTTGCATATACCCGCTCTGCTGAGTACGAACGGCAGTATCTACCAGACCCTCTCTTCCACCCATAGCGTGGAAAAAGAATTCAATGGGATTCAAGCCGTCTCTATATGAGGAGTGAACGAAGCCTCGGGCCTCCGGACTGGGGTCATCTGCATTGAAGTGGGGGAGCGCTCGGCCCCTGTATCCGATAAGTATCCTCTTCCCTCTCACAGACTGCTGCCCAAGACATGCCGACATCTGTCCTATGTTCAGGCTAGAACCCCTAGCACCTGTCCTGGTCATGATAATTCCATGGTTGTCCATTGTGAAGAAGCCGTCGGCAACCTTTCCAGCATCGTCCCTTGCCTGGGCGAGTTTATTCATTATATATATCTCAAGCGATTCGTCCAAGGTTTGCCCCGGAAGCCTTTGAAGGGTCCCATTCCTGTAGTCCTTGATAAGTTCATGAACGTCTTTCTCAGCCTTTCCAACGACGTCTTCGATCTTCTTCTTCGCTTTGCCGGAGAGGTCGAGTTCATCGATCGAGAAAGTGAAGCCTAATGTGGAGACGTATTCGACACAGAGTTTACTTAGGGAGTTTAGGAAAGCTTGTCCTACCTCGGTCCCGTAGTCCTTCACAATTCTGTGCAGCATGCTTTCGGATCTTTCGGCGCCGATGGAGTTCTTGTCGATAACTCCACACTTCAGTTCGCCTTTTCTAACGACGACGTAGGCGTCGTTTTCGCATTTTTCACGCAGACATTTGTTGCATTGTTTGCACGTACCTGCCTTCAGCATGTAGTTGAAGCTTTTAGGCAGTAGGAGGCTGAAGATCTGTTTCCCGGTCCAAAGAGGTCTTGTTCCCTTCACCTCTGGTTCAGGCAGAGGACCATCGTATCCGATGGCGGTTAAAAGACGAAAAGTCTCTTCCATCCCAAGCTTTGTGGATTTGCGTGTTAAGATGTAGGATGCGCTGATGTAGTCTCGAATGGCTCCAATTATGGGTCCACCGTAGCGCGGCGACAAGATTTGATCCTGAACCCTCATCAACATGTAAGCATCTGTTCTCGCCTCCTCGCCCTGGGGAACGTGAAGGTTCATCTCATCCCCATCGAAGTCGGCGTTGTAAGGAACGCAGACGCAAAGGTTTAGTCTGAAGGTCTTATACGGCAGCACCTTTACGTTGTGAGCCATTATGGACATTCTGTGCAAGGATGGTTGCCTGTTGAATATCACGGTGTCGCCATTCCTAAGGTGACGTTCAACGGTGTATCCGGGCTGTATGGCCTCTGCGATTTTCTCTCTTTCCGCGACGAACTCCAGTCTTAGACGTTTGCCGTCAGGCCTCACGATGTAGAGGGCACCGGGATAGTTGGCTGGACCGTTAGCGATGAGACGCTTCATCTCATCGATGTTAAAAGGCGTAACCTTCTCAGGAATCGTCAGTTGCTCGGCAACGTCGCGTGGAACGCCCACCTCATTTATCCCAATATTGGGGTCTGGAGATATTACTGTCCGTGCTGAGAAATCCACCCTTTTGCCCGAGAGGTTGCTTCTGAACCTGCCCTCCTTACCCTTGAGCCTCTGAGACAGAGTTTTTAGAGGTCTCCCGGATCGGTGACGTGCTGGCGGGATTCCAGAAGCCTCGTTATTGAAATACGTTGTAACATGGTATTGCAGAAGCTCTGCCAGATCCTGAATTATCAGGGTCGGTGCGCCCGCTTCAATGTTCTCCTTCAATCTTTGGTTTATCCTGATTATGTCGACGAGTTTGTGGGTCAGATCGTCTTCAGACCTTATTCCCGACTCAAGCGTTATAGAGGGTCGGACGTAAACAGGGGGCACGGGCAAGGTTTGGAGGACCATCCATTCAGGCCGAGCCACGTTTGCGTCGAAGCCTAAGATGTCGAGTTCCTCGTTCGGAATTCGCTCAAGCCTCTCCCGTATTATACTGGCGCTGAGCTTTCTGGCGCCGCCGTCTTCCAATACCTCGTGGAAGGTGGTCGGTTTACTGAACTTTATTTTGAGTTGCTTTGCACCGCAGTATGGGCAGACGGCGTTCTTCTTCGCCGCTTTCTCGACGTTCTTGTAAAGTATCTCTGGTATGGCGCCCAGCATGCTCACCGCTTTGTTGATCTTCTCACGGTGTTGCTGAACCTTGTCTTCTGCCAAAAGAACGCGACCACAGTTTCGACACGTGGTTGTGAGAAGCTTGTAGATTAGTTTTCCAAACTCCACGTGGACTACCGGAACCGCCAACTCGATGTTGCCGAAGTGACCGGGACAACGAGCCGCCATGTTGCCGCAGGTCTTGCACCTTTGCCTAGGCTCCAGAGTCCCGAGGCGACCGTCCATGAGGCCTGTCGTTATCGGCGCCCCGTCCTCATCGTAAGTGTCCGCTGTCCGTATCTCCACAACTGAGAGCCTTCGTATCTCGCTGGGAGACAGGAGGCCGAACATTATCTGCTCCACAATCTTGTAGGGCTCCGCTTCGATAGCCATTTCAGGCCCTCCCTTTGAGCGCCAGTCTCGGCGCGATGGATAGACTCATCAACTCTTGCAATAGTAGCTTGAAAGCGTAGGAGATGGCTATTGGCGAGACGGTTGATTCCCCGCCGCATATTCTACAGGCGTATTTTCTTTGTTTGAAGTCGTAGTATGCTATGAAGCCGCATTTTTCGCAGATGTATATGACGCTCTTGTCCGATTCTTCGAGTAGCCTGTCTTTCAAGAGTAGGGCGGCGCCGTATCCGATGAGGCAGTCTCTTTCCATCTCTCCAAACCTTAAGCCTCCTCCTCTGGCCCTGCCCTCGGTGGGCTGCCTGGTAAGCATCTGCACCTGCCCTCTTGCCCTAGCATGGATCTTGTCCGCCACCATATGGTGAAGCTTCTGATAGTATACTAGGCCGATGAATATGTTTGCCTCGAACTTCTCCCCTGTGAAGCCGTCGTACAGGACTTCTCTCCCACTGTGTTGGAAGCCGAGGCCCAGTAGCTTCTTCCTGATTTCCTCCTGCGTCTCATTGCAGAAGGGTGTGCCGTCTACAGGCGTGCCCTCTAAAGCCGCTACTTTTCCTGCGATGGACTCGACGAATTGGCCGATCGTCATCCTCGACGGGAAGGCGTGGGGATTTATTATTATGTCCGGAACTATTCCGTCTTCCGTGAAAGGCATGTCCTCATGAGACATGATCATGCCGATCACCCCTTTCTGCCCGTGACGGGATGCAAACTTGTCTCCTAGCTCGGGAATACGCTGGTCTCTCACTCGAACCTTTACCAGTCTGTTGCCTTGAACGGAGCTCATCAGAAACACACCGTCAACCGTTCCCAGCTCCGCGGGCCTCACAGTGATGGAGGCGTCCCTCCTCGTAGGGCCTTTAACCTCAAACTCTTTATACTCTTCTAGGAATCTTGGAGGACTTGTCCTTCCGATCAGCACCTCGTTTTCATCTACGAGCGATTCGACGCCGATGATTCCGTCCTCTTCAAGCCGCTTGTAGTACTGTTCTCCCCTGTAGCCTCTTGTGTCGGGGGAGGGCGTCTCAAACTTGTCTTTTAGTCCGCCAAGGTACTGTCTACCCTCCGCCTCGTAGACGCGGTAGAAGAAGGATCGACCCATTCCACGCTCTATGGAGGACCTGTTCAAGACGATGGCGTCTTCCATGTTGTAGCCTTTGAATGAGATGACGGCCACGACGCAGTTTTGTCCAGAAGGCTTCTCGCCTTGGCCCAAGAGTTCCATAGGCCTCGTTACAACCAAAGGCCGTTGTGGGTATTGGAGAATGTGGGAACGTGAGTCCGCGCGGTTGAAGTGGTTGGTTGCGTAAACGCCGAGGGCTTGTTTAACCATCGCGGCCTCGTAGGAGTTTCTCGGAGATTGATTGTGCTCCGCGTACGGGATTATCGATGTGCATATGCCGAGGATCATGTAGGGCGCTATTTCCAGATGCGTGTGTTTAGCCGTCAAGTTTTCAGGGTCTAAAGCTACGTAAGCGTTCTCTTCTTCCTCAGCATCCAGAAACTCTATGTTGCCTTCCATTACGAGGCTTTCCCAAGAGACCTCGCCCTCCTTCAGCCCTGCGATCCGTTCGGGCGTGAGTTTCAATTCGCCGTCTTTGACGACTAACAGTGGGCGTCTGACTCTTCCAGCATCGCAGTTCACGTAAACCTCTCGATAGAGGCCTCCCTCGTATTTGTCGAAGCAGTAGGCGATGTTGACTTCAGGATCAACCTCGCCCTTTCTACGGGACTCTCTGAAGGCGTTTACAAGAGACTCTGGATCGTCGTGGTATCCTATCAGGAAGCCGTCCACGAAGACCCGTGCACTGTCTGGGCCTGACTTAGTAGCGGCCTTCTCCGTTGCGACTACGCCAAGCCGGTTTTTCAGGAAGGCCTTGACTTTCTCTGCGTCTGCTACGACGGATATGCTTGCCATCAACGAGAGGTTCTTTACAAGGCCGCAGTTGGAGCCTTCAGGCGTCTCGTTTGGGCAGAGGCGGCCCCAGTGGGTCGGGTGCAGGTCTCTGGCCTCAAAGTTTGGTTGGCTGCGACTGAGTGGAGACTGTAGGCGCCTTAGATGGCTTAGGGTCGAAATATAGTTGGTTCGATCTAAAAGTTGAGTTATGCCGACTCTTCCACGACCCCAGTTCCCCGTCGCTAGGGCATGGTTCATACGATCTGTAACTATACCTGGCCTAACGGCCGCGTGGATTAGGAGGTCCCTCTTCCTGACGCTCATACGGTCTAACTGATATTTTATGTCGCGGCATAGGCTTCTGAAGGCGATTCTGAAGAGGTCGGACAGAAGGGGCCCCGCCAGCCTAAGACGCTTATTGGCGTAGTGATCCCTATCGTCCTGTCTTCTATGCCCCAATTTCAGCTCTATAATTCTGGACGCCATCTCTTTGAGAAATTCGGCTTTCTTCAATCGATCTTGGCTGGTCTGACCGATGTGAGGGAACAGGTTTCTATCTAAGATTCCCTCGGCTCTCTTGATCCGGTACTCTTCGATCTGTCCGTAGGCGACCCTGTTTCCAAGGTACTCTATCGCGTCCTTCGTGGTGTTAACGCCGTACGCTTCTTCGAACGAAGGTTCAAGTTGATTCTGAATCTCGAGCTTATGAGAGACCAGTTCGGCTATTTCTTTGTCTGACTCTAGGCCAAGAGCCCTCATCAAGATCATCAACGGTATCTCTGTGGGTACACCCGGGATCGAGATATAGATGGCTCCGTCGGACTTCATTCTCATCTGGATTCTAGC
>CAYZTF010000041.1:0-5193 GCA_964481305.1 uncultured Candidatus Bathyarchaeia archaeon
AACACAATCTCTCCGAGACTCCCGTCTTCTATCAGGGCTTTCATCCTTTGGATGCCAGGGTTAAAACGTTCAATGAACCCAGTCATCACGTGAACACCCCTCGTCTCAGCGGCTTTCAAAATCCCCTTTGCCTCCTCGACCGTGTCCGCAATCGGCTTCTCGACCATGACATGCTTCTCCGCGTCGATGGCCTTTAGGGCAACCTCGTCATGGGTTGTAGTTGGTGTACATATAGTCACAGCGTCCACATCATTCCTTCTAAGAAGTTCTTGGTCATCAGTAAACCAGTCAACACCAAACTCCTCGCCTACAATCTTGGCCCTCGCCGAATCTCTGTCGCAAACCGCCACCAGAACAGCGTTTTTCAGCTCAGAGATGGCTCTGGCGTGGTTTCGCCCCCAAAAGCCTACGCCTATTACTCCAAATCTAGCCTTCCTCAATTCATCGCCCCGCAACCGACCTCGCGGTAGATAAATTCTTTCCTCTTAGCGTATTTGAAATCGAAGACGTGGCTACCGTCGACGATCATAAGAGGCCTCTTAGTATATCTTGCCAGCTCTTCAAGCTTCAATCCCTTAAATCTCTTATGGCCGACTGCTACAAACACGCAGTCGGCTCCTTCAGTTGCTTGTTCGAGGTTGTTCGAACCTTGGAAACCCATCTCGCCGATTTCCTTAGCGCTAAAATATGGGTCGTAGACCGTGACCCTTGCGCCCTTCTTCAAGAATCTCTTAACGATCTCTACAACAGGCGAGAACTTTACCTCTTTAACATCAGCTCTGTAGGATATCCCTAACACAGCGATCTTGGCCCTCATCAGAGTCTTTCTGCCAGATCTCAACGCCTCGGCTGTAAGCTTGACCATGTGCGCTGGCATATCATCGTTAACTTTCCTAGCGTAAGTGGTCAGCCGCACCTTTGCCCCTGCCTCTTCAGCCTCGTCAATCAGAAAATAGGGGTTCAAAGGGATGCAGTGACCCCCTACCCCCACGCTTGGCACGTGGAGATGGGAATATGGTTGCGTGTTAGCCGCTTCTCTGGCTTCCATATAGTTAATTCCCACCTTCTCGCAGAACATCGCCAGCTCGTTTGCTAAAGCGATGTTCACGTCCCTGTAAACGTTCTCGAAAAGCTTGGTCGCTTCAGCCGTCTTAATGTCCCGTACCTTGATGACCCCCTCCTTCACTACGGTGCCTAGAATTGCACCAGCCAACTCTAGACTCCTTTCATCCAGACCTGCAACAACCTTTGGATAGTTTTGGAGATCCTCCAAGACTCTGCCCGCTGTCGCTCTAATCGGGCTATAAGCCAATCCGAAGTCTTTACCTGCCTGCAAGCCCGAAACCTTTTCTATGACTCCCTTTACGACATCCTCCGTCACCCCAGGCCCAACTGTACTCTCGAAGATTACCAGACAGCCTCTTCGCAGCCCGACGGCGATGTCCTTGCTTACCTTCTCAACAGCCGAATAGTTCGGCTTCTTCCTGTAATCCACGGTAGTTGGAACAACTATCACGAATATGTCGCTTTCAGCAGCGGCGCCCTCCGCGCTGTCTGTCGCCAAGAGTCTTCCAGATGAGACATGCTTCTTAACTAGGGTTCCGACTCCAGGCTCCTGTATGTGACTTTTGCCTTTGTTGATCTGCTCAACAACGTGTTCATTTACGTCTACACCTATGACTCTACAGCCCGCGTCGGCAAATAGGCAGGCGGTGGGCAAGCCCATCCAGCCCAAACCAGCCACGCAAACTGTCGCACCACCATTCTTAACAGCTTCCGCAGCCTCTTTTGGGTCCATTTCCATGATTGTTTTCAAAATCATCCCGGCAGTTTAGGCTCAGAATAATGTTTTCAATGAACATCTTTAAAGTTTTAAGACATGATCTTATTAAACCTGAAAGTCAATGAATGAGTCGTACGTAGCAATTAGTTATCACGTATTTCACACATTCATCATCCAACAAAGTGAGGAAGTGATATGAAGGTCTGGCTTGACTTCTTGACGCCGAAGCAGGTGTACTTTCTTGGAGAATTAAGTAATAGATTAGAGGAGCTAGGTCATGAAGTCTTCAAGACTACAAGAAGATATCGAGAAGTGAACGAAGCCCTTGGACAAAGGGGAATCAGCGCACTTGTAGTCGGAAAGCACGGCGGCCCCGATCCAAAAGATAAACTGATCGCTAGTGCCTACAGAACAGCCAAACTCGCCGGGATTGTGAGCGAAGTTCAACCAGACCTCTCAGTCGCTTTCGCGTCGCCTGAGGCTGCCCGAACCGCTTTCGGACTCGGTATACCCCACTACACGGTCAACGATTCCCCTCACTCGACAGCCGTAGCCCTTCTAACCGTCCCATTGTCGAAAAGGCTTTTCACCCCAAAAATAATTCCGCTAAAAGCTTGGACAAACCTAGGCATTGAGCAAGGCAAGATCATCCAATACGATGCCTTAGATCCCGTCGCGTGGCTCAAACACTTCCATCCGAATCCAAACATCTTAAAGGAACTTGGCTTAACTGGGACCAAGCCTCTCATGGCTTTTAGGGTTGAAGAGTCCCTTGCCTCTTATCTGCTGGGCAAAGTTCCGTTTGATGAGTCCATAGTGATTCCAATCATAGAGAAGTTACTACAGAGACTTGGAGAAACCATTCAGATCCTCGTTCTTCCAAGATACAAAGGACAGGTCTACGCGTTAAGGAAGAGATTTCATCGTAGGATTTTTGTTCCATCCAAGGTAGTCGATGGACCCAGCCTCCTTTCATACTCGACCCTTTTTGTAGGAGCCGGAGGCACCATGACGGCGGAGGCTGCGCTTCTCGGGGTGCCAGCCATCTCCTGTTACCCAGGACGACCAACGCATGTGGAAAGTTACCTAATTCGGAAGGGACTTGTTTCTCGATTAACTGAAACAGATGCAGTCATAGAGAAGGTCTGTAAGATCTTAGACGAACCTCCAGAATGGCGTGGCCATCTCAAAGAAAAAGCGCGTGAAATGTTCTTCAAGATGGTGGATCCGATAGACGTTATCGTCAAGACGATAAGCAGAGATTTTTCCTAGGTATTCTCATTCGCGGCTTTCTTTACTGTCCTCCAGAAATAAGCGTATTCTATCCTCTTCCACAGCCAGAGCCATGCTATAGCTAGAATGATGCTTGCTCCTATCTTAAGGGCTCCGGTGAGAAGCGTTCCCCACCAGCCAGCGATAGGAAGCGTGATATTCAGTATCACTTCCAAGACGAGCCATAGACCAGCTATAATGCCCAGCCAGACGAAGAGCAGGATTCCGAAGAGCCAGACAACACCGCTCATTTCATCACCGTCAAAAACATGGTTATGAAGGCAAGGAAGCTTGAGAAAGCCGTCAGCAGGAGAAAGATGTTCACTATCTCCTTCTCTTTCTTCGGTCCATCAGCCAAGATTGTTCGGGTCAACGTCATAGGTGCCCCGGGGTCGCTACTTGCAGTCAGCCTCCCGTCATTTAGAACCCTTATAGGTCTACAAACTATCTCTTTTCTCTCGAACAAGCGTCCTACACTGGCTAAGCCATAAAAGGCATTCATAATATGCGGTATCAAGGCTACAACCCCAACCGCCTCAAGGCGGCCGATAACCACTATTGCTCCAATCGCGGCTCCGACCGTTAGGCTCCCAACATTGCCTGAGAAGACCCTTGACGGAAAGCGATTGTAACGGTAGAAAGCTAGGAGGCAGCCAAGAAGTCCAACACATATCAGTGCCGCATCCCAGCGCCCAAGAAACACCAAACAGACAAATAACAAGAAGGAGACGATACTGCATGTGCCGCTCATGATGCCATTCAGCGGATCCATCATGTTTATCGCGTTGGCTGGAACCGCGATGGCGAAGGGTACCAAGAGAGGGTATATGATCGTCAATCTCGTTCTTCCAACGATCGGCAATAAAGGGCGCGGGTCGAAAGTGCCGAATAGAATGATTGGCAGGCCGGCGACGGCGGTCAGTAGAGGCTTCAGCCTAGGCCCCAAGACTCCGCGATCGTCGAAGAAGCCGATAAGCCCAGCAAGTAGAACAACAAAGAGAAACGATAATACTACGGTTAAAAGCGATGGAAAAACCATCATGGTCATGATAGATGACGCTACTATGCCAATCAAGATTGAAAGGCCGCATCGCTCGGGGACCTCGGGCTTGTTTAACTTATGTACATCTATCCCGACGATGCCCTTCTTTGTCATCCGCTCGGCGATTACAGGCGTAAGGTAAGACGTTACGAAGGCGCCGACGAAGAACACAGTGACACATGCAAGGGCTGGGATAAACATCATACTCACGACTAAGGTGGGTTTGAAGAGAGATTGTCAAGCTTTAATAGTTAAATTTTCTCCTATCCATACCCTGAACACCAGATCTTTTAAGAAGATATTACTTTGACAGTGGAGACTGCTAGAAACGTCTACAGAATCGATGTTCACAAAAGTTTCCATCGTCATACCAACATACAACGAGAAAGAGAACATCCTGAAGCTAATACCAGAAATCGAAGCCCTCAGGAAAACCATCAATCTAGTCCCCCACATAATAGTCGTAGATGATGCGAGTCCTGACGGAACGGCGGGGGTAGCTGAAGAATTCTCAAAGGAATACGGCAACATCATGGTGCTTCGAAGATCAGGCAAGCTTGGAATTGGAAGCGCCTACAAGGACGGGTTCAAGATCGCACTTGAAATGGGCGATGACATAATAGTTGAGATGGACGCCGATCTCTCTCATGATCCGAAGTATCTTGCCGCCCTGATAGGGAAAATCGATAGGGGTAGCGACCTTGCGATCGGCTCCAGATACGTGCCTGGGGGATCTGTACCCGGATGGTCTCTCCGAAGAAAAGCAACGAGTAAAGGCGCAAACTTCTTTGCAAAAACCCTCCTAGGGCTGCAGGTCAAAGACGCGACGAGTGGATACCGGGCCTTCAGATCTGTCGCCCTCAGGAAAATCGATCTATCAGAGATAAAGTCTGACGGCTATCTGTTCCAAGTAGAGATGCTCCATCGCTTCAGTAAAATAGGTCTGAGCATCGCTGAGACGCCGATAACCTTCGTTGACAGGCGATTGGGTAAGTCCAAGCTAGGCCTCAAAGAGATACTGAAGTTCGCAGTAGGGATTATCCGCCTCTCTCTAGGATTCTGACAACGTGCCTCACATAATCTTATAATTTTCAAC
>CAYZTF010000042.1:0-4943 GCA_964481305.1 uncultured Candidatus Bathyarchaeia archaeon
TAAATTTTGGTTAAAGTGAACGGCTACGAGTTGAATGAAGGGCTATACTACAGTGATGACCATGTTTGGGTGGCCGTGGAAGGTAGCTTGGCGAGGATTGGGATAACCGACTACGCCCAGAAGAAGCTTGGCGAAATCGTCTTTGCGGAGCTTCCTGACGTTGGCTCTGAGGTGAAGCGGAAGGAGTCCTTTGGAACATTGGAATCTGTCAAAGCTGTCTCCGATCTGATATCGCCAATGTCAGGTACAGTAAAAGAAGTAAATAGTGAGATCACCGACAACCCGGAACTCTTGAACAAGGATCCCTACGGTAAAGGTTGGCTTATGGTCATTGAGCCACAGAGCCTAGAGAGCGAGTTAAAAACCCTAATGGATCTCAACGCCGCTAAAGAGTGGTTGGAGAAGCTCGAAAAGGAGTAGAGTAGCTTTTTGCCAAGGAGGATCATCATCGTCGGTGCCAACGCGGCAGGCATCAACGCAGCCTCAGCGGCCAGAAAGACCGATAGGGAAGCCGAGATAACACTTATAGAGAGAGGTAAATATCCAGCCTATTCAAGATGCGGCCTACCCTTCGTCCTATCCGGAGAGATCCCAAGCTTTGAGGATCTCACCATTTTTCCGTCTTCTTACTACAAGATGATGAAGCTGGATCTCCAAACCGAGACCACCGTCAAATCTGTAGACCCTAAAGAGAAAAAGGTTCAAGTTGAAAGCAAAGATGGAACGGAAGAGAGTATAAAGTACGATTCGCTTGTCCTAGCAACCGGAGCCCATCCGTTCATCCCGCCCATAAAGGGTTGCAATAAGTCCTGCGTCTTCCCGTTACGAACAATCGAAGACGGGAAGATCATTCAGGAGGCTTTGAAGGACACGAGGTCAGCCGTGGTGATCGGCGCAGGACTTATCGGTTTAGAAGCCGCGCATGCTTTCGTCGAGAAGGGTATTGACGTTACCGTCGTCGAGATTCTCCCGCAAGTTCTTCCAGGAATGTTGGATGAAGATATTGCCGATGCTTTTCAGAATGAGGTGGAAAAGCACGATGTAAGAGTGATCTTAGAGAAGGGAGTTGACGAAGTCTTAGGCGAGGATAGGGTTAATGGCGTTTTAGTTGCTGGAGAAAAAGTCGATGCGGACTTGATCGTCCTGGGAACGGGTGTAAGGCCATCTACGGAGCTAGCGTCCCAGATGGGTGCAGAAATCGGAGTATCGAGAGGAATAAAGGTGAACCAACAAATGATGACTAATGTTCCAGACGTGTATGCAGCAGGAGACTGCGTTGAATCTTACTCCTTAATAAACGGACAACCTTGTTTATGTCAGCTAGGAACAACCGCAGTTAGGCAAGGAAAGGTCGCTGGAATAAACGCGGCAGGCGGACACGATGCCTTTAAGGGCGTACTGGGCTCCGCTGTTTCTAGGATGTTCAACACAGAAGTTGGTGCAACGGGTTTAACCGAGTTCTCAGCTAGAAGAGCAGGATTAAAGACAGTATCAGGAGGCTTAACAGCTAAGACGAAGGCAGAGTACTTTCCGGGAGCCAAGGAGATTAAGGTAAAGATTATAGCAGATCAGGAGCTGGGCAGAATTCTAGGCGGACAAATCATTGCCGGAGAAGACGTTGCTCAAAGGATAAACATGATTTCTCTAGCCATAGAAAATAAGATGACGGTCTGGGAACTTGCAAAGGCTGATACATGCTACGCTCCTCCTGTAGCGGAAACATGGGAAGTAGTTGCTTTGGCAGCCGAAGTCGTTTCAAGAAGGATGAAAAAGTATGCCTAAATGATTACAATCTGTCATGAGCAAGATAGGGAGTGAAGTCTTGGACGGCCCAGAAAGGAGACTCCACTTTCTTCAAGACAACACGCACGCGATTCCTATGTTTCTCAAAAGTGATAAGATCGTTGATCGACCGACTTGGTAAATTATAGAATCAAATTTATTGCTCTCACTGGACATGCGTCGACGCATAAGCCACACGTGCTTCCAAGACACCGATCTTCGGCAAAGACTACAGAATCATCCTCGCCACAAGAGATGACTTTAACGGGACAAAGTGAGACACAGGCCCCGCAATCAAAACACTTATCCTTATCAACTTCAATGAGCTTGGGAATCTCCAGTTTGACACCTTTTTTGCGAAAAGCTTCGATCACTTTTTCTGCATATTCATCAGGTATCTCGACAAGCATCTCGCCGCCTTGCTGATCCACGCGAGCGCTCAGGATGTTTATGGTAGTGCCTTGCTCGATAATCACTTGTGACGTTATAGGCTGGCCTGCAATCTTTTCAGAAAAATTAAGTAGGACTTTGACCAAACGCTTCACCTCCTAAGAAGCTTTGATATGTCCTCGGCCGTGATAATCCCTGATACCTTCCCGTCGCGGTTGATGACAGGTAGAGCTGAGATGCCGTGTTGAGCTAGCTTACGCGACGCCACTTCAACAGGCTCGTCAGGCTTCGTAGTGAACACTCGTCTGGTAATAATGTCGGCCAACTTCTCTTTGCTATTTGCCACGGCTTTTGTAACGTCCCAAGACGTCACAATGCCTTTAAGCTTTCCTTCTTCGTCAACCACTACGATGTGATTAACTGAGTGCCTTATAATCAGATCAGCGATCGCTCTGACCGTTTCGTTCTCCCGACATGTTATTGCTGGATGACTTATACTTTCGACAAAGTTTACTTCTCTAGTTTGCTTCATAGGCTTAAACGAGACATCCCTCGGCAAGCGTTCGACCGAAGCAGTCAAGTAGAAAGCGGAGTCTTCAATCCAAGATTTCAACGTCTCAGCAACCAATTTGGCTCCTTTTAGACTTGAGAGGGAACTCACCTTGACGTCCTTACCATTAATTACGATCTTGCCTGACTTCAGTTCTTCATAGTTCACTCTTCTTAGTTTTGGGCGATCTCTACGCGGTACACCGTAGTCGACTACGTCGGTGTAGATCTCCTCGTCTCTTAAGCTGGCTTTCTTAGCCAACCCCTCATTCAGTATCGGTATTGGTATACCTATGCCCACATAGAGCGTCGTTCCATACCTTGTATAAGAAGCGCCGCGTACGAACTCTGTATTCATCTTCTTGCAATCTCCGCGTACCATTATCGTCCCTAGATGGTTTCCGGGATCGTGCTGCGTTCCTTCTCCTATCACGTAGCCTTGTGTTCCGCCCAAGAAGATTCGGGTGCCTACCCCTATAGTTTCATAATCTGGATCCTTCATGAGAGGACTTAGCTGCCCTGAACCCGAAAAAGTGGCGTTGCCAAAGCGAGGCAGAAGTTTGCCCATGTATGTGTAAATGATCTCGTCGCGACTGTTCGTGGCGCAGACGTAGCGTTGGTAGCAGTTCCGGAAATTCAGCAAGTAGAATTGGTTTAGATCATCCTTGGTTAGCGTTGTCTCCAGCCACGTCCTCGGATAGCAGTCGGTTCCGTAGGCTGTGGCCCTCAACTCCACCTCCCTACCGCCCACCAGATCTTCGATGACGTGACCCCCGCCATACTCTAAAGGTCTAGTTTCAGACATCTGTGTCGCGCCGATGTATAGATCGACCGCGGCGCCCGGATGGGAAACCTCCACATCGTTTATCCATGCCCTACTAATCTTGATAGGGGGGTCTGAGTGCCCTAGATTGATAACGGCTCCGGAGGAGCACATTGCGCCTAGTGTCCCTGTCGTAACGACATCGACCTCTTTGGCCGCTACCTCCACACCCTTGCTTTCGACGAGTTTAATCATTTCGTCGGCCGTTACAACGACGGCTTCGCCCTTTCGAATCTTTTCGTTAATCTCATCTATAGTACGAAGTTTGTCTGACGACGTTCATACCACGTCCTTGAAGATAGAGACGCCTAGGCATTGTTACGATATATAAGTCTTGCATATTCTACAAGTGAAAAAATTACTGAGAATCATTGACGAAGAAAGAGGGGCTTGTCTATGAGACCAGAACTACTTAAGCAACTCTTCCAAGACGCCTTCCACATTCTTCGCACCTTCTGAGCCTTTGACAACAAGTTTGCCTGTAATCGAAACGCTGATCTCTTTACCTTTGTATAGACATAGAGTCAAAACCCGCGAAAGCAGACGTTTTGCTTCGCATTTTGCCAATATCTTTCTAACAGCTTCCTCTCTTTTGGCATGCTTTAGAACAACTATGAAGTCTTTTCCTTCTCCGCATGCCTCATAGATTCGACTGACATATTCTTCTACGAGAACCATTCACGTCCCCCTTTACTGCTTCTCTAGTCTCTTTGAAAGGGCTTCAGCCAACTCCTCCTCCTCTAAGGCATGCTTCTCCTCAACTGTTAACTCGGTCGGTAACCAACTTGGTTTCTCGCCTCTCATTTTGTAGAATGCTCTGATCGCTCTTCTAAGCGCACCCACCGACAGAATCCCGCAGTGGTACTTGACTGCCGGTAACCCTCCGACCTCATCCGCAACCTGTTTCCAGGAAATCTTCCACGCATCTTCGGTCTTTTTTCCTTTGACCATTTCAGTCGTTATGCTTGCGGTTGCAATATTTGCCGCACAGCCATAACTTTCAAACATAGCTTTTTCGATGACTTCGTTAGCGTCTATCTTCAAATAGAAGGCTATCATGTCCCCGCAAGCAGGACTTCCAGCCAAAGCTGTGACGGTCGCGTCTTCCATCCTTCCTTGATTCTTCGGATTTCTGAAAAGCTCCAGAATCTTTGAACTGTAGGGTAGTGGAACTCTCGACAAACTAGTCACCTTTTATTGAACTTATCTTTCTTAGCCGTTCGACGGCCTTCGGAATGACGCGCAACACGTGTTCAACATCATCCTCTGTGTGATATCTAGTGACCTTCATCAAGACGCTGCCGTGTGCTTCCTCAAATCTTCGCCCTACGGCTGTCAAAACGTGGCTTGGCTGTAGAAGGAGTCTGGTGCACGCACTTCCGCTGGAAACATAGACGCC
>CAYZTF010000043.1:0-4904 GCA_964481305.1 uncultured Candidatus Bathyarchaeia archaeon
AACGAAAGTAGGCGGCATAAAGGATGTTGTTCTCGACGGAGAAACAGGAATACTCGTCAGCCCAAGAAGTCCGGTAGAAGTTGCTGAAGCGGTAAACAAGCTTCTCGGCGACCCACTATTGGCGAAGAGAATGGGAGAGAGGGGAAGAAGAAGGGTCGAGAAAGAGTTTAGCTGGGAAACGATTGCTCAAAAAACGTTGGCCCTTTACGAATCCATTCTCTGATCAGTAATCATCAAAAGGGGAGAGGATGGGGTTTTGAGTGAACAGAGATGGGTGTGCTCTATTCAAACAAACATAGAAGAAACCATGCGTAGGCCACAGACCATAATCCCCCATCTATCGTCTTGGCTGAAGATGCGCAGATGGTCCGGCCTCGCCAGCGCGGACAAATTGGAAACAAGAATGCTTGACTCCCTCATTCTAGATCAGGGACCGGACTTCATGATCTTAGTTGCCTTCGTTGAGGTTAATGGTTTCAAGGGCGGAGAAAGGATACGAAAAAGGTTCTTCCTTCCGCTGTTCTTAAAACACGGCCAGGGTTACGAATCTGGATACAAAGAGAGGGAGGCCCTGATCAATTGCACAGATGGAAGGATCACAGCAATAGAAGCCGAACTCACTCCACACTATAACACGCAATTGTTGAAAGCCTTTCAGAAGGAAAAGGCGATCCAGACTTCAAGAGGAGGCTTCGTAGATTTTGAGCAAACGAGCGATTCGAAGCTCGGGATCGGTCATAGGAAAGTCGTTTCGAAGCCCATTGTGCTGGGAGGGGCCGACACCACCAACATCGTTGTAAAAATCTCCACCGACAATCATAGCCCACTGGTTTTCAAGTCGTACAAAGCGGTGGCGGAGGTCAATCCCGAACCCGAGTTTCTCACGGCTCTGGCAGATCTAGAATTCAGGTTCGCCCCAAAGATACGCGGCAGGATCATCTACAAGCCTCCAAGGGGTGAAAGTATCGTGGTCGGAATCGTGGAAAACTTCATTGAGAGCGATGGCGACGGTGGTAAACCCTTCATGGACGATCTGGTGAACAGGCTGCAGAAGATCCTTGAAAAAAGGCAGCCTCAAGATAGTGATTTCTCAGACATCCAGAATATTTCAAGGAATCTGGGCGAGATCATAGCTGAATTCCACTATGCGATTCACAAGTACAAGAAGAAGAACTTCAAACCTGAACCTATAACACTTGATGACATAGAAAGACGGTTTCAAAGAATCAAGAAAATGCTTTGGGCGATTCCTAGAGGCGTCGAGGTGGTCAAAGATGATAGGGCACTTACACCGTTGGCACGGAAAGCCGCGCTAATGCTAGCCGAAAGAGTCAGGGCCTCAGAAAAGGAAATCATGGAGCATATGAAGCCTCTCGTAAGAACTGTTGGCATGGACAAAATCCGGACGCACCAAGACCTCCACTTAGCACAAATGATTTCGAAAAGAAAAGGAAGCAGGTACAACTTCTTCATAATAGATTTTGAGGGGGATCCACAGAGGAGCGGATCGGCTAGAAGGGAGAAGGAGTCCCCGTTCAGAGACCTAGGTACCGTGGCGAGATCATTTGGTTACATAAAATTCTTCTCCCTAGCCAAGGTAAGAGGCGGGGTCCCGCACCCTCAAACTTTCGCTATGGTTGCGTCCATCTCTGAGAAGGAAAGGAGACACGAGACCTCCCAGCACACAATTGACATCGAGCCGGATCCTCCTTTGAAAGATATGGTCAGATACGCAAATAGATGGGAAGAGAAGGTTGAGGAAGCGATGCTCGACGGATACCTCCAAAGATCCAAATACCTTAAGGCGCCCTACATTCTTTCAAAGAAGGACAACGGAGATTTTCCAAGGTCGCTAGTTGAAGCTTGGAAAATAGAAAAAGCCCTGCTTGAAACTATGTACGAGCTAAGTCATCGAATTCAAAATCTCATAATTCCATTAGACGGCATTCTAGCATGTATTTAGCGCCATGGTCAGATTTTCTGGCCCTTCCGCTCAATTTGTATTTCCTGTTACGTTTTAGCGGTAACTTCTTTGATCATCTCTAAAGCTGTATCCAAGATCCTTTGTCCTGCGACCGGTGAAAAAGGTGTCGCGCCCGTCTCATACAATTCTTCTTCGTAGGCTTTAGAGCTCAAAATGTAACCGACACTGTCGTTGGCGCAACCTACAATATACACGTTTTCGAGGCCTGACTTCTCTTTGATCTCTAGTCCCACTTCAACGAACAGCTCTCCTGGAACCCCTACAAATACCATGTCGCTTACAGCCAAGACCTGCACCTCTGAAGTCACGTCTTTCCCCTTCAGTATTCCTTCTTTTAGGAAACGCAGAGTCATGTTTGCGCCTTCCCACGTCGTTGTCGCTACCCTAATCTCACCATGCGAAGCACCCCTTTTCTTCAAAATCTCCAGTTTTCTTTCCGCCTCTTTCACCTGCTTCTCCGCCTCTTCAATGCTTGGCAACGTTTTGAAAGGCAGCCTCACGCCCCTAGAAAGCGCCTTAATCTTCACACGATCGGTCGTTTCGATCTGCTCAAGCGTCTTCAACACCTCTGCAGCCAATATGGTTCCAAGTCTTTCGGCCTCTGCAAACGTCTGGCCTCGTCTCGTGAAGCGGGTGCTTATGTCACCAAAGGCGCCATTCGTGAACAATGCTACCGCGTCCTTCTTCGTCTCTTCTATGACGTTCGAAGCGTATCCCGGATAATCGGCGGTAATCAACAGGTTTTCAGCGCTCAGAACGGTTGGATGACAGGCAAAATTGTACACGATCGCCTTTACATTACCGCTCAAATCTTCAACCCGCAGGACGCCTACATTAGTATCCATAGGTCCCTTCGGATCTCGTCTGTTAGCGCCAACCGAGGAGACTGTGCCTTTCCCCACCCCTATTCTCACATCCGCCGTGTTCTGAGCCGCCATATAGACGGAGCCAGCAATCTTCCTCGCCAATACGCTGCGCAAATCCTCAACAAATTCTCGCATTCCCTCCACGCTGTTTACTGTTCTTTCGTCCTCCAATCTATGCATGAAATTTAAACAAGAGCCCACTGGCCCAGAGTGGGTGTGGGTAACGGCAACCATTACATGCTGCCTGTCAATTCCTGTCGACTCTTCGATCAGCCTTCGAACAGATTCAGTAAAATCTTTGTCCAAGTACAGCAGATCGGCGACGACCAAGGCAACTTTGTGATCACCATCGTCTAAAACTAGAGCCTTCGCATAGAGTTCATCATGTACCCCTTGAGAAGGCTTTTTTCTGGCTTCGTACCCGGAAAGAAGTACGCCGACGGGTGGAGTAATGTTGACTTTCGCCACACCTGCTTTGATCATTACAATACACCTCTTTTTGCTTACATCTTACACATCAATTTAGGATAAACTTATCTCATTAATGGAAATCGATCAGATAACGTTTCCTAAAAAGATTGAGACGAAACGACTTACGAGAATTGAACGCATCGTATTCTAACCGAGGTTCGCACATTGAGGTTTATTATTGAAGAGCGCCTTCAGCGGCCAGATAATCAAGCATCTTCTTCTCAGAATCAAATATCTTCGTGGCATGATACTCAAAGAAGGGGCTTAGGCGTTGTGGGAAAAAGGCATAGACTTTCTTGTTGTTGGTGAAGCCGTAAACCATCTCGCATAGGACGCCGGCCGAAAGCACGGGTATAGGATAATAAACGATGACCATGTCGCTCTGATCGATCAGCTTGTAGTCGCGATCGACGGTCTGATCAATGATGTCTTCCTTTGCTTCTTCGATCTCGCTGACACTTATCTTAGCCTTCAATCCTTCGGTTCTTACTGTCAACGAGTCCTTGCCCTCTCTTTTGGCTGCTTCCGCTTGTCCAATTAACTCTATTTCCTCAATGTCACCAGGGTCAAAGACTATGATACCGCGTTTCCTGAGTTCGTCTCGGAACCTGTTCTTGGCCCTCATCTTGGCTGGAAACTGTCTCATGTAGGTTATAGGATAACTGATGTAGGCCTTCTTCGCGTCGGGCTTGTGGATCAGGTTGAAGACTTCCTTGGGCGGATCCTTATTCGTTATAATATAGTTCTTGGCCCCTCGATAGTTGGATATCATCTTTGTTATGAAGATCTCCTCATCCCTCCATACCAAGAGCTCTTTCATACTGAACTTTCCTTTCCAGGCAGGCATGTTTTCCAACCTAGTTTTCACACCCTGGATGTTGTCTACTATGGTCAAGAAGATGTCTGGTGAGAGTTGGTTTAGGTAATGGAAGTCGAAGGCAGGAATAAGATTCTTCTTCCACCTAAAGCATCCATGTGTGCTTATAATCAGATTCTCTTGACTCTTAGCTTCAACAATAATCTGTTCGAAGACTGTGGCTCGCAGATAGTTTAGCGTAGACGATGACAAATCTAGGATCTTGTTCTCCGGGATCTCTCGCCCAAGCCTCTTGGAGGTCTCAAACATCATCGATCCAACATGGAGAACTTTACACGGTTTCCCGGACGCATCTGCAAAAGCCGCTAGATCTTCCAAGTACTCCTTTCTCTTGCTCCCACTGATTCCCGTGCCTATTATGATCACGCTTCAGTACGCCCCCTTGAGGCTATACACACGTATTGCAAAAATATCAAAGTGTGCCTTTACCTTTTCGGTGAAGCTGTTGATGAGCCTTATTTACCTTGAAAGCCAAATTTGGAACAGCTTTACTCCAAAGAGGCTTCTACGTGACAGATCCAAGAGTCTACCTCTTCATTAAACAGAACAATAAAGAATGTGAACGTGCCAAGAGGATCGTCGAAGACGCTGCTGTCCCATTTGAAATCATCGATGTGGAAAAAAACAACATCATAAACTGCATGTGGTTTGATGTCGGCTCCTTCAAGGTTCCGATTCTGGCAACGCGAGACCTCATAATATCAGG
>CAYZTF010000044.1:0-4811 GCA_964481305.1 uncultured Candidatus Bathyarchaeia archaeon
GAAGTCGTGGCTTTAGCCTTACACGATGAAAGTGTCTGGAAAAAATGCATCCCTGTAGTGGTTGGACAGAAAGAAGTTTTCAACAAGGCTATCGATATCACAAAAGCAAAGATAGAAATGAATTATGTAGAGGGTAAAAGTCTATCCGAAGAAAAGAGGTCAATTGAGGAAGCAGTGGCTGAGGCTGAAAGACATGTCAGAAAAGTCCCCTTTCTATCTGTCGGAAAGGTAGATATGAGCAATTTCAAGTTTGGCGTTCCCTCCAAGGTATGCGGGAGATTGTCGTTTGAATTCATTAAGAAGGCAGTGCAAATGTGCAAGGAAGGTATTGCAGGTGGCATAGCCACCGCTCCAGTAAACAAAGCTACGTTGAAGTTGGCGGGAGTAAAATACATCGATCATACTGAGATGCTTAAGGATCTCACGGGATCTGAAGAAGCTATCATGATGTTTGAAGTCGAAAAGCTGAGGGTTTTCTTTTTGACCAGACATTTGCCACTGAAAGAAGCCCTCAATCAAGTTAAGAAAGAGAAAGTGTTAGAAACGTTGAAGGTCGTCAACAGGTATCTAGGAAGGTTCGTAAGAAAACCTCGCATCGCTGTGGCTGCCCTCAATCCCCACGCAGGGGATCAGGGGTTGTTTGGAAGGGAAGAAATAGAAGAGTTGGAACCCGCTGTCAATGAAGCCCGGTCTATTGGCATCGCAGCAGAGGGGCCTTATCCTGCAGACAGTGTTTTCTACAGAGGTGCAAACGGAGAGTTTGACGCTGTGCTGGCTCTTTACCATGATCAAGGGCACATAGCTCCTAAGATGTACGATTTCCGCAGGACGGTGAGCGTGACACTGGGTCTACCTTTCATAAGAACCTCTGTCGATCACGGAACCGCTTACGATATCGCTGGAAAAGGCATAGCTGACCCTACGAGTATGATAGAGGCCATAATCGCAGCAGCCACCTACTCACGGTCATCGAAATAATCGCTTCTACCGCTCGCAGAGTTTTTCGCAGAGGTATCATTTCGCCAGAGTAAAAACTTTTAGAGATGGTCAACAGATAGGAGAGAGATCTGAAATGCCTTACGGATATATTGGTAAAATCCTAAGGGTGAACCTATCCTACGAAAAATTATCGACGGAAGAACTAGGCGACGCATTCTACAGGCGATACTTCGGAGGCAGAGGCATGATAAGCTACTTTCTCCTCAGAGAGCTTGCAGCCGGCATTGATCCACTTAGTCCCGAAAACAAGCTGATCTTTGCCACAGGCCCGGTGACAGGGATCCCGATTTCGGGAAGCGGCCGTAACAGCGTTGGCGCAAAGTCCCCTCTGACCGGCGGCTACGGGGAGGCCGAGGTGGGAGGATACTGGGGCGCTGAGTTGAAGCGTGCTGGCTTCGACGCCATCATCTTTGAGGGTAGAGCCAGCAGCCCCGTATACCTCTGGATTACCGACGGCAAGGCCGAGATAAGGGATGCTGATCACCTATGGGGAAAGGACACAGGAGAAGCTTTGAAGACAATTCGCGAAGAATCTGGAGAACGATTCGCCAGGTTCGCTGGCATTGGGATCGGAGGGGAAAACCTCGTCCGCTATGCTTGCATAATCAATGATTTGAAAGATGCTGCAGGAAGAACCGGTCTAGGCGCCGTAATGGGATCGAAGAGGCTTAAGGCCATTGCGGTTCGGGGACACGGATCTGTGGATATTGTCGATAAAAACGTTCTTCTCGCGTTGAATAGGAAGATAGTCACGGAGTTTCCCGGCTTTACAAAGAACGTTCATGATTTTGGGACCGGGGCTACTATGACCAAGTATGCACAGAACGGAAACCTACCCACCCGTAACTTTAGGGACGGCAACTTCGAAAACCCCGAAGGAATTTCGGCTCAAACTATCAAGAAGACTATTAGCGTCGGCATGGACTCATGCTGGGCATGCGGCGTCCGATGCAAGAAAGTGGTTAAGTTGGAGGAACCTTGGAGTGTGGATCCTGAATACGGCGGCCCAGAATATGAGACGTTGGCTGCCCTTGGTTCATGCTGCGGAATTGATGACCTTAAGACTATTTGTAAGGCCAACGAGCTTTGTAATAGGTATTCCATTGACACGATATCGATCGGAGTTACCATCGCCTTCGCGATGGAGTGCTTTGAAAACGGTCTCTTGACTGAGAAAGATACGGATGGCCTCAAGTTAACCTTTGGTAATAGTGATGCGATGCTGAAGATGGTTGAGAAGATAGCGAGACGTGAGGGGCTCGGCAACATCTTGGCCGAGGGCACCAAGAGGGCCGCTCAGAAGATCGGTAAACGCGCCGAGATGTTTGCTATGCATGTCAAAGGGCAGGAACTGCCTATGCATGAACCCCGCTTGAAATGGGGTTTAGGCCTAGGCTACGCTGTTTCACCCACCGGCGCCGACCATTCGCACAACATCCATGACACAGACTATACCCTTGAGGAGCAGATGCGGCCGCTCAACGTCCTAGGACTATCTGAGCCATTGCCACCAGATACTCTGGGACCGAAGAAGGTCAGACTTTTCACTTATCTTTCTATCTGGCGTTCTCTCTACAACTGCCTCGTCACATGCCGATTTGTAGAATTCACTCCTGTAGAAACGGTAAACATCGTGAATGCGACTACGGGCTGGGATACTTCAGTTTGGGAACTCATGAAGGTTAGCGAGAGGGCGATCAATTTGGCGAGACTCTTCAACATCAGAGAAGGCCTCACTGCAGATGATGACAGATTACCGGAGAGATTCTTCCAACCCCAGACATCAGGCCCATTATCTAAGACGGCTTTGGACAAAGATGAGTTTGATAAGGCTAAACGTCTATATTATGGGATGATGGGTTGGGATCCAGACACGGGAATTCCTACAAGGGCGAAGCTTGAAGAGCTGGATATCGCTTGGGCAACCTAGAATCCGGATCTTTTTTGCCCATGTTCAAAACTTCCTAGAACTATTCTTTTGCCAATTCCGAAGGACTCTTTCCGTACTCTTCAAAGCTAACAATCTCTTTCAATGATTTCTTCTTTCGGATGAGCTTTATCATCTTCCCAAGTAAATCACGTCTGTCACTTTTGGGATAGCCCAAAGCTAGGAGAGAGACAACAGTCAAGTTCTCTGGAATCCCAAGCATCTCTTTTACTTGACGCTCCTTAAAACTTCCAATCCAGCAAGTGCCCAAGCCTTCGCCCGTAGCCGTTAAAACCATGTTCTGCATGGCAATAGCAACATCAACCACATACCAGTTAGGCGAGGCTTTTTTGTCACCGCAACCAACAATTACGACTGGCGATTCAACCAAGAACCTGGCAAATCTTCCTCCTCTTGCGAGATGCTCCCTTTTTGCAGCCTCCGTCACAACAATAAAATGCCAGGGCTGAATACTGCCGGCTGAAGGCGCCAATCTACCAGCTTCTAGAATCTTGTCCAAAATATCTCTGGGGACTGGTTTTGAATCGTATGCGCGAACCGATCTTCTGGCTTTGACAGCGTCGAATACGTCCATATTTA
This sequence comes from uncultured Candidatus Bathyarchaeia archaeon, assembly GCA_964481305.1. GTDB lineage: Archaea > Thermoproteota > Bathyarchaeia > RBG-16-48-13 > JAGMEO01 > CAYZTF01. The sequence goes on from CAYZTF010000044.1 coordinate 3,527, forward strand.
CATCTATGAACAACTAATGGCTTTGGAATAATAACTTGTTTCCGCTGCATTGCTTAGGATTAATCAACGTGCAGCATGAAGCTGAGTATCCAGAAGCTACACACCGATTTGGTCACTTGGCTAGTTCTTCATGCGTTGTAATAAGCGATAAGACTTAGATAAGGGCTAGGAAGAGATTTAGATGATTTTGACCTAGGGAACGCGTACGGTGAATAGCTTGAGAAAAACTGAAAATAGAATCGTCTATTTTGATGAACCTGGGAAGGAGAATACCGAAGAGGTTTTGAGGTTATCGAAGAAGCGGGCTGAAGAGCTTGGAATTAGAGATGTGGTTGTGGCAACTACGGGGGGAGTCGTAGGAGTTAAGGCGTCGAAGCTCTTCAAGGGTTTCAACGTTGTCGTCGTCACTCACAGCACAGGCTTCAAGAAGCCGGGAACGCAGGAACTTACAAAGGAGAACCGTAGACTTATTGAGAAGCATGGCGGGAGGATATTCACAGGGAGCCATATATTCGGAAATGTCGAAAGAGCTATTCGGAACAAGTGGGGTACCGCTTATCCTGCTGAGATAATGGCTCAGACATTGAGGATGTTTTGCGAAGGAATGAAGGTGGCGGTTGAGATCGTGGCCATGGCGGCTGACGCTGGCCTAATACCGGTGGACAGAGACGTTATCAGTATAGCTGGAACCGGGAGGGGCGCCGACACAGCCCTAGTGATTCGTCCCGCAAACTCGTCAAGGATATTCGACATGACTGTGAGAGAGATCATAGCGAAACCGAGGGCACGCGAGTGACCTTGGATTGAACGAATCACGGAGCATGGGACGAAAAGACGATGAGGGATCGCTGAAGATGCGAAAGATTGTTTCCATGGGCAGGGGCGGCAGCGGAAAGACGAGTTTTGTGGCTCTAATGACAAAGCATCTGATTGAGCTCGATCGTACACCCCTGCTTCTAGTAGACTTGGATCCGGATCAGAACTTGGCCGAGATGGTTGGAGTAGATCTGGAAGAGGAGAGAGTAAAGACCGTTTCCGACCTCTTGAAAGAGACCTTTCTTGACAAAGGAGGCACTATGGTTGGCGTGGCTCCTTCAAAGAGGGTTGAAAGCAAGATCTGGGAAGCAGGGCTATACGAGGGAACGTCTTTTGACCTGATGGCCATCGGGGCGAAGTGGTTTGAAGGCTGCTATTGTCTACCAAACGCGGCTTTGAAAGGGGCACTGGAGAACCTGATGAAGACGTATCGCTATGTGCTTGTGGACTCACCTGCGGGGTTGGAGCA
>CAYZTF010000045.1:0-4806 GCA_964481305.1 uncultured Candidatus Bathyarchaeia archaeon
GAGGAAGGAAAGAGTTAATATTCTGTTGACATGTTTAAGCGAAACTTCGCAAGGAAAACATCCTACGTCGGTCAAACTATGATCTTACAAACGCAAAACGAGATCTTAGTTCATTCGCGCGTTCAAAGGAATTTCAAAACAGCCCGGATTCACGCCCTGAACCACTTGAACATCAAGTACTGGGCGTCCCCCTTCCTAGGATTTGGAACCGCTACGATGAATCGTTTCCTGACCGTTGTGGCGAGTCTACCCGCCCTCACGATGTCCACCGACGTAATGTTCTCGCGTGGAGGCAAGACCGATACTAAGTATGGTGCGTGGTCTATTCCGGGCCCATGCTCATAAACCGCATATTCGCACCCGAACTTTATGCCAGGCAAAACAACATAGCCGTGATCTCTCAAATCCTTGTAGACCAAATAATTGATCTCGAAGTTTTCGTAAACCTTCTTTGCAAACCTCTTGAGCTTCTCCACGCCTACTTGACGCCTCTTGGGTCCTTCGTAGACGTTGATCAGGCCTTTCTCTAGAAGATACAGGCCCTCGATGAGGTCGATGTTTAGCGGTGCGTCGAACTTGGCTGTTTTGGGTTTAGGAATCCCGACGGGCTTTCCGTAGAAGCCCAAACCGAATAGTTCCGATCCTTCGTTGGAGTCCCATACGACAAGTCTGTCCTCGAGTAATTCGGCGCTGAAGGATTTCTTTGCATTCATGGCATTCACAGTTTTCAGAGGCTGAGTGCAAGGATCCTCGCTGAGTCTATGGCGTCTTCAGCCTTATCCGCGATGTTTTCGAAGACTAGGCTGACTTCTCTAAGGAAGAGCTTGTAGCTGATGTCCATTTTCATGTCAATGATCTTTGTGTCGATGTTTCTGTAGATCTCGTCGACGACGTACTCGGCAGCCTCAACGTTCTTTGCCAGATCGATAGTCCTGTCTCTGCTGAATTTCAGCGATAGAACTGTTTCTCGAAGGGCGTTGACAGCTTTGAGCACGTTCTTAGCCATATTAAGCAAGTCGTTTAGCAGCTCTTTTTCTATTGTGATCTTTCTGTTGTTCATTGCGTTTATTCTGAAAGCGCCTTCTTCGCTGAGGTCCGCTATGTCGTTCATCTGGTTGACGAGGCGCATAAGATCCTCTCTGCTTATCAGAAGTATCCCGGTCTCGGCCAGCTCCCTTAGAAGGGCGCGTTTCAACTCTGAAGCCTCTTCCTTCAACTGTCTTATCTTTAGAAGCCTCTGCTCCAAGCTGTTCAAGCTGGTTTTATTGGCAAAATCGTCCATCATCAGCGTAAGTTCTCTGACGCTTTCTAAGATCTTCCGTATGTGGTCTTGACATATGTCCAATACTATTCTTCTGATCTGCTCTTCTGTCTCGCTGGGGAAGGCCAATTCGCAACCGCCGAAATATTTGATTACCGCTTCACCATTAGATTTCGTGACGTTATTAAAAAGAGTAACGAAAGGTTCGTCTAGTCGCTAGTCTGCTTAGATGGGGCGGAATTAAGTGGAGGTCCCAGTTCGTTGAACTTCTTTTTTCCTCTTATGAAATCGCGTAGTAGCGCTGGCACATCGCAGATTTTAGCTCTAACCTGCGACCAGCTATCTCTGTCTCTTAAGGTAACCGTCTCGTCCTTTAGAGACTCGTAATCTATCGTGACGCATATGGGTATGCCGACTTCGTCGGCTCTCGCGTACCTCTTCCCTATCGATCCGGCGTCGTCGTATTTGGCTTCGATTCCATCATCGATAATGATATTGTAGGCTTTCTCCGCAAGTTCCGGTATTCCATCTTTGTCGACGAGTGGTAGGACTAGTGCCTTTATCGGTGCCACATCTCTAGGGATCCGGAGGATTACTCTCCCCTTTTTCTCAGTGTAAGCGTATTCCAAGACAGAGTAAAAGATTCGATCGACGCCGAATGAAGGTTCAACAACGTGAGGGGTGAAGTACCTTCCAGACGCCTCTTCCTCGACCGTTTCAAACTCTACATGCTTGGACTCTAGTTTGGATGGCGTCGGTCCGGGTAGCTCGTAGTAGCCTTTAGTCTCAAGTTCGCGTTTGATCACATTCGGATCACTTTTGGAGAGAAGATCCAAGATCCTCATCGAGTCTTCGCCGAAATCTGCTTCGATCAGGTCCCTTCTGGGTTTCTGGACTATCTTTTTGATCCGCTTAGGTTTGTCGAAAGACTTGAAGACTCGCATGTCTGTGCCGCTGTACAGCATATGCCTGCTGAGGTCATAGTCCGTTCTGTAGGCACTGCCTGAGACTTCTGTCCAGCCCCAGCGTTCAAGCCAGACCTCCTGGTCGAAGGTCTGCTTGGAGTAATGCGCTTTTTCGTCTGGAAGAAGTTCCCGAAGCCTTTGCTTCTCAACGGGAATTCCTAGGTCCTCCAAGTACCTCACAGCTAGGGCTAGAAAGTATGCTTGGATCTGGTTGCTGATTAGCCCTTTCTCAAGTGCCTCCTTAACTGTAGCCTCTTCAATCCTATTGGTTCCGGCTATCTGCTCATTTGCGGTTAGAACGTGTATCTTCTGATCTTCCAGAAGCTTGATCTTGGCGTACGAGGGGTCTTCTGGATCGAAGAAGACCTCATAATCGATTATTGTGAACTCTCTCAATCTGATCGGTCCTTTTCTTGGGGCGATCTCGTTTCGGAGGCATCGTCCGATTTGGGCTACTCCGAGCGGAAGCCTCTCTCTCTCAACTGAGTAAACCCTCTTAAAATCCACGAACTGCGCTTGGGCGGCCTCGGGTCTGCCGTAGCCAGTGATGCTTCCTCCGTAAGGACCTATGTCCACCTTGAACATCAGGTTGAAGGGCGCTGACTCTCCAAGTTCTCCTCCGCATTTTGGGCATCGAACATTCTTTTCATTCACGACGCGATCAAACTCTTCCGCGGTCAGGTTTTCCTGAACCTCGATTCCTGCCTCCTCTATTACCTTGTTCGTCTCGTAGTTCTGACCACATTTCGTGCATTTTGTTAGGATGTCTGTGAAATGAGCTATGTGCCCTGAAGCTGTGAAGACGGGTTCGGGCATGATGACCGTTGACTCGATCTCAACCATCCCCTCCCTCAAGACGAACATCTCAATCCACTTGTTCTCAATGTTTCGTTTGAGGGGGGCGCCGACGGGACCGTAGTCGTAGAATCCACCTAGTCCTCCGTAGATCTCAAAGGAGGGGAACATCAGTCCTCGGCGTCTTCCCAAATCATAGATCTTATCATACAGATCCATTGTTGCGCACTTCTTCTCTCTGGTTATAATCGGCATTTACTTAAAAATAATAACATTAAATCGCTGATTCATTGGTGCCGAGCTTGACGATGTGTTGGATTGAAAGTAAGCTTCACAATAACCAAAGATCCTCGTCACTGGCGAAGAAAAATTAAAAAGCCTAAGGAAGACAGTACACTTGTAATGCCTTTTTGATTATGGAAAATAATGGCGTCGGATATATTATAAATAATCGTTGTCTAAGTTGAATGAAATACATGTTCAAAGAATGAGACGGGATGAAGATGGGTAAGGCCCGTTAAGGGGGCGTCTCTGATGGCGGATGAGGTTTCAAGCGATACTTCAAGGTTCTATGATGTGTTCAGTCATCCAGTCCGGAAGAGAATAGTTGACCTCATCGAGAAGAACGGTAGAATCGGCTTCAGAGATCTCAAGGAAGAGCTAAGGGTCAGTGTAGGCACTTTATATTTTCACCTCAATGCGCTCGGAGACTTGGTTACTCAAGATGCGGAAAGAAAGTACATATTGACTGATAAGGGCCGATTGGCCATCAAGATGTTTGCTTCAAGTGAGGAGAGTCTTGAGGCCTTAGCAGGCGAGAAGGAGCCTTCATCCTTATCTCTAATAGGCCGTCTGAGAGCGTTTATTCTACCCAAGCAATTGTTTGTGTACGTGTCTTCTGCGCCCAGAAGGCACATTGTCGAAGCTCTGGCCGTTGTCGCCTTTGGCTCTTGGGTTTTGGCGGAGGCTAAGCTGGAGCCTATTCTATTGTTCTTTAACAGCAGGACAACGGCTGCACCTTACTTCATCATTTTTGAGTTTTGGATTACTTGGATCATGGTGTATGCTTTGAGTGAGGCTCTGTCGTACTTCATATATCGCCGAAAGGAGGAGCATTTGGGCTTGCTGTCAGGAACGGCCTTCTCCCTGGTTCCCCTCATATTTTACGCGTTCCTCTGGTTTCTTGTCAAATCGATGAGTCCGGATCTTCTTTTGAACACGATACTCTGGTGGGGTCTTCTGCTAGTTTGCCAGATCTGGGCTGTCGGATTATTGTCTATAGCGATAAGCGTGTCGAAAGGATTGAGAATAGACAAGGCTGCGGTGATAAGCTTCTTGATACAGTACCTGAACATCGCCTACGTGCTTTTGTTCGTAATGAAATTCATAATTTGAGACTGGGCTTCTCGCGTTCCTAGCCATTTCTTTCTATTCTCGTCATATGCAGCTGGCTCTTGAACGAGTCAAGTACCTGTCTTGGAGTTGCTCCCTCTATTCGATTGACGAGCTTATGAACAGTTGGGGGGAAGATGGTTTAGAAAAAGATATTCTTTAGAGAGAGGAGGAAAAACTTCGACCATCTTCCCTCTCCCACTATAGTCCGTTTTTAAAAGCTGCAATTCTTCGTAACCATATTTAAGTCTTACGGACGGTCGTCGCTCTGAAGATCATTCATATGGCTTTGACTTTCTTCACGATGGGTGAGCGCGTCTTTTTGAGAACCCTATACCCGCACTCATGGCATTTTATCTCCGGCATCAATGCCAGTTGATCAGCGCTTATCTT
>CAYZTF010000046.1:0-4713 GCA_964481305.1 uncultured Candidatus Bathyarchaeia archaeon
CCTTCCTCTTATTTAGACCGATACTGTTGAGTAATGTTGAAACTTGCTTCGGTGTGCTGAATACCTCCACTTCCCCGTTGAGACGCTTCCTCCACACACGCATACAGTCGTCGACTATACAGCTCAAGACACAAGCCGCACAATAGACACAGAGATCATTATCAACGCCTACTTCCCCTGATCTCCAAAAAAGGGCATGGGTCGGACAGGGATCTATGCACAGTTTGCATTCGATGCCCCTACAGGTTCTCCTATTGATCGTTATGCCTCCATCTTCAAAGTATTCTTTGATACCTAGCTCTTCTAGAAGATTCGCTCTTTTCCGCTTCTTCGCTTTCTCCGAAGACTCCTTAAGAACGCGATAGATATCTCTGGTAGAGTCCTTGTTATCCTTCGACTCCTTCATAACCCTTTTTCAGCTTCGAATATTTCTTAGATCGTTCAAATACGTTTTCCGTCGCAGACTGATCTAGACATCGACGGCTATCGCAAAGTGATTGCTGTCTTTTCGATGAGCATGTTCGTTAATTCTCGTATCTTCGCCGCCGCCTCTGAGTCTAAGTCTATGAGCCACTCCCCTTCGGCGTCCGCCCTCCTGATCCTTTCATCATAGGGTATGAACCCCAATATACCGCCTGTATCACCGTATGCCTTCTTGATGACCACCTCATCGTTCTCGTCTAACACCTGATTACCAACTACGAACACGTTCCTTATTCGTAACTCACGGGCCAGTGTGTAAATCCTCTTTGCGGTTTCTATCGACTTTAAGTTTGGTTCTACAACGATCAACATGCAGTCAACGTGTTCGGCTGTACCTCTACCCAGATGCTCTATTCCAGCCTCCATATCAACTATCACAAACTCGTCTCTTTTTACCAGTATGTGCCGTAGTAGAGCACGTATCAAAGCGTTTGCGGGGCATGCGCATCCTTCGCCCGCATTCTTCACTGTTCCCATTATCAGCAGATTTACACCGTCCGGAGACTTCATCGCAAATTCATCAACTATGTCGTCCACCGTGAATGATAACCGAAAGATCGCTCCGTACGACTCTGGTCCTACGCCAGTTTTCTCCTTTATCAGTTTGGCGTTCTCAGAAAGGGGCACAATCTTTCGGACAACCTCTGGAGGGAACCCCAAGGTTAATCCAAGGTTTGCGTTCGGGTCTGCGTCGACCGCTAACACCTTGAAGCCTCTCTTGACAAGAATTCGAGACATGATACCTGCGATTGTGGTCTTTCCAACTCCTCCTTTACCTGATATAGCGACCTTCAAGTAGCTTCCACCAAACCTTGATTGAGACAGCCGAGCTTATGTACAGAATAGAACTTTGACTTCCCTTTCGTGATGGAGTTGCGGACAAACGCTATAATTCTGTAGATTCCGACATAAAAAGCGTGACTTTTAAGACGTATCGAGGCCTGAGCCAGGCCAGATGAAAACTGTTAAAAACAAAGCGCCAGCCTAATATTACGCGACACTTTCAAAAAGTATTTTTGTGTCCAAAGAAGCGTTTCAACTATGCTGACGCCGCTCTTCAATCCTTCCTCGGTCGCTGTCGTAGGTGCCTCAAGAACAGCCGGAAAAGTTGGCCACGATGTTCTAAGGAACATTCTTACCAGTGGCTATGGAGGAAAGGTTTACCCCGTGAACCCACAGGCTGAAGAAGTCCTTGGCATAAAATGTTATCCAAGTCTGCTGAATGTCCCGGAAAATCCGGAAATGTGCGTAGTGGCAGTTCCAGCCCCCGTAGTTCCAAGTATTGCCGAAGAAGCTGGAAAGAGAGGCGTAAAAGTCCTAGTGGTAATTTCGGCCGGCTTCAAGGAGAGTGGAATCGAAGGAGCTGAACGAGAAAGCCAGGTCGTTCGCATATGTAAGAAGAATGGAATACGCCTGTTAGGTCCTAACTGCCTGGGGGTTATCGATACTGCAACCCCAATGAACGCTTCATTCGCAAGCGCCATCCCGATTAAAGGGAATGTAGCCTTCATATCCCAGAGCGGGGCCCTGGGCACTGCAGTTTTGGACTGGTCGTTGAAGGAAGGAGTTGGCTTCAGCAAATTCTTGAGCCTCGGAAACAAGGCTGATCTAGACGAAAATGACATAATGCTGGAGCTGGCCGAAGACGTCAACACCAAAGTTGTCATCGTGTACTTGGAGGGCATTGAGGATGGAAGAAGATTCTTAATAGTCGCCAGAAAAGTCACACAGAAAAAACCTGTCATAATATTGAAGTCGGGAGTAACCGATGCAGGTGCTAGAGCAGTCAGCTCTCATACAGGCACTTTGGCCGGCAGCGACCTTGCATTCGATGTCGCCTTCAAACAGACGGGGGTAATCCGCGTAGATGCAGCTCAGGAGCTCTTCGATTTAGCAGAAGTGTTCTCGACCCAGCCATTTCCAAAGGATCCGATGGTCGCCATAATAACCAACGCTGGTGGGCCTGGAATCTTGGCCGCGGACGCTATAGAAAAACAAGGTCTGAGAATTGCACCCATTTCAGCAGAATTGAGAAAAACGCTTATAGAGAAGCTGCCGCTGAACGCGGGCTTCAACAACCCAGTCGACATTCTTGGAGACGCGACGGCTGAAAGATACAAGTTCGCTTTGAATAAAATATTGATGGATGAGGCTGTAACTAGCGCCATCGTAATTCTCACCCCCCAAGCTATGACGCAACCCGATGAAACTGCCGCTGCAGTAGTCGAGGCCAGAAACGCTTTCCAAAACAAGATCGTCATCGCATCGTTTCTGGGAGGAGAATTGGTGGATAACGCTATAAAATTGCTCGAAAAATCGAAGGTCCCCAATTACCCTTTTCCAGAGAGGGCCGTCAGTTCGCTGGCCGCGATGGTGAGATACACAGAGTATCTCAGCGCGATAACGAGAAGACAGATACCACATCTGAAGGTTGACAGAGATAAGGTCTCATCTATTTTCAAAGATGTCAAGAAGGACATGCGTGTTAACCTTCTCGCCTCAGAGGCTATGGAAGTGGCAAAAGCTTACGGAATACCCTCACCCACAGTAAAGCTTGCTAGGACGAGAGAGGAAGCAGTCTCGCTGGCAGAGGAAGTCGGACCTCCCGTCGTTCTAAAGATTGAGTCCCCGCAAATCCTTCACAAAACGGACATAGGTGGAGTCAAGCTCAACCTGAATTTGGATGCGGTCGCCAAGAGCTTTGATGAGATTCTGGATAACGCACATAAATATGCGCCAAAAGCCACGGTGTACGGTGTAACTGTCCAGAAGATGGTTCCTCAAGGCAAGGAGATGATCGCTGGAATACACCGCGACGTCACTTTTGGCCCCTTAATCATGTTCGGACTTGGGGGGATCTTTGCCAACTTCCTCCGCGATGTCTCCTTCCGGCTAGCCCCACTATCCAGAAAAGACGCGGAGGAAATGATCGGTGAAACTAAAGCTTATTCGCTCTTGAGAGGAGTGAGAGGAGAGGAGAAATCCGACATAGACTCGATAACCGACACTCTGTTGAGGGTGTCAAAGTTAGTAACGGACTTCGACGAGATAAACGAGCTGGACATCAATCCGCTCTTTGTTTATAAAGACGGAAGCGGATGCTTAGCTTTAGATATAAAAATCACAATAAGGTAGAGCGGTGAAAAATGTCTAAGATACCCAACCTGTACGTTTGCTCGACGGTCAGCTTCAGCGGCAAGACCGCTATTTGCCTTGGACTTGCCTTAAAGTTCAAGGAAGAAGGCTACGAAGTGGGCTATTTCAAGCCTGTAGGCTGGGAGATGGCAAGGGACGCGGATGGAGTGGGTTTCGACGAGGACGCCCAGCTTATGAGTCATGTCTTAAACTTGGAAGCCCCGCTCAATTCCATTTCCCCTGTGATCTTTCACAACAGGTTTCTTGAAGAATTCTTGAAACATAAGCCGGTCTACTACGAGAAAAGAATCCTTGAGGCCTACGCAGAATGCTCAAAGAGCAAAGACATCATGATCATCGAGGGGCCTAACACTCTGGGCTGCGGCGCATGCCTAAATATCGACCCAGTAACGGTGTCGAAGAAGATAGATTCTAACGTTTTGCTCGTTTCAAAGATCGTGAATGACGACACGATCTGTCAAATAGTCAGAGATTACTACTGCATCAAAAGAGACGGAGCGAAATTCGTTGGTTCCATCCTCAACGATATCCCTAGAATCACGTTTGAACGGGTGAGAGGCCTCTCCATTCCAACCTTAGAGAAGAACGGCGTAAACGTATTAGGAATAGTTCCAGAAAACATTGCCCTCAGAGCTCCGACCGTAAGAGAGATACATGAGAGGATCGGTGGAGAGATCATAGCCGGTAAGGAGAATCTGGATAACCTCGTCGAAGATTTCCTGATCGGAGCCATGACGCCGGAGAGCGCATTAACATACTTCAGGAGATCAGTGAATAAAGCCGTCATAACGGGAGGCGATAGGTCCGACATCCAGTTGGCTGCTCTGCAGACGAACACCTCTGCTCTGATATTGACGGGAAACCTGTATCCGGATGTCCGAGTGCTTGCCAGGGCTGAACATCAAGGCGTGCCTGTTCTTCTCGTACCTTATGACACATACACTACGGTTTCGAAGACGAACGAGGTTTCCGGAAGGATAAAGTATAACGACGAGAAGAAGATCAAGTTAGCCAAAAGGGTAGTCGAAGAGCACGTGAAATGGAAAGAGGTTCTAAAGTCTTTAGCAGTTTAAG
>CAYZTF010000047.1:0-3124 GCA_964481305.1 uncultured Candidatus Bathyarchaeia archaeon
GTGGCCACAAATATAGATAGGGCTCAAAGGATAGCGAAGCTTCTTATGAAAGAGATATTGATCCAGCCTTTTCCCTAGGGTTAAACGGGTCAGGATTAATATGGATGCCCTGAAATATTCGGCAATTCTTTTGAGCCGTTAAAAAACGGGCGTCATCTTTAAGAGAGACCCTATCAACAGAACCATAAAATTAATAGAGTGCACAGAAGATAAGAGTCTGCAGAAAACCAAAAGAAGATAACTACAGATAGATTCTTGGAGGATTGTGAGATGTCTAGGCGACCCATAGGAACAATTTCGATAGGAGCCATCATCACGATTTTCGGAATTACCTATGCCCTGTATCTAGCTCAGATCATACGCGATATGGAGATAATCCCTGTCATACTCACTTTTAGTGGATTGTGGTTGTTGATTCTAGCAATCTTGAGAGTCTTTAGTCCGGAAAAATATGAGCTGGGCCCGTTCAGCACAGCTTGGTGGGGCAGCATCATTTTGTTCGGCGGCGTACTCTGGTTTTTGAGCGCACGTGAATTCTTCACGGCACCCACGGTCTGGGCGGTTTTCGCGGTAGCCTTTGGACTTTTTGTAGTCGTAGCGGGTATCCGCGAATGGATGACTAAATCAAAGAAGACCTAGACGAAGATAACCCGTACTCGCCATACGTTCCAACGATAAGGCCACAAAATACCGAAAATAGGTAATCTGCTTGGCTTTGAGAATTTCAAGTTGGATTCTGTATCTCATCGCGTTGGTGCTTGGCGGCCTAGGAGTGCTCTATCTGATGGCCGCTTATTACGAACCTATACGACTTATAGTCGGAAGCGTCTTCATGATAGTCGCATTGTTAATCGTCTTCTTCGCTAGGGAAAGAAAGCCACCAGGAATTAGCCAGAAGGTACCGGTTCTAGCCCCGCTGCAGGTAAAAGAGGTGAAATGCCCGAACTGCGGGGCCGTCTTAGACGCGAATAAGATGCAGCTTCGTGATGGTGTGCCGATGATGACTTGCCAGTACTGCGGAAAAACCTTTGAGGTCACGTAGGAGCCGATATGGTGAAGAAAGGGCTAATCGCTGAATTTTCCATGATACTCTGTTTAGTATATGCGTCGCGCCGGATTACCTCGTTCGGTTAATGAATCAAAAGACTCTTTAGCTTCGACTTCGCGTAGTTAATGTGCAAATGAGTTACGGGCGCGCGATACAAGTATGGTTAGTGCCCCTCTGAAGATCCTTGTCTATCTTGCCTCGGCGATCCTAATCTTTCTAGGTGTCATCTTTATCATTTCTACGAATCTTGGAATCAGCTACTTCTTTGAAGGGCTTGTCTTTTTGGTCGTCGCAGGTTTGTTACTCGTTCTCATGCGCGAGAAGAAACCTCTGGAGATCAAGCAAACCGTAGCTGTGACAGGGCCGGTAAAGATGAAGGAGGTTCGCTGCCCGAATTGTAGCGCCATTGTCGACCCGACTAAACCCGAGATCATCGCTGGAAAGCCCTACGTTACCTGTAGCTATTGTGGGAACAAGTTTGAGTTGACAGAGGAGCCAACATGGTAAATCGAAGCCGACACGTAGGACCTACTCTAATCCTGCTCATCTTATGCCTTACGCTCTTCTCAATACCTCTTCCTTCAGCCACCGCTCAGGTCACATACACCGTGAACCAGGAATGGGCTAGGATCTGGATCAACAAGGATGGGTCCATAGACCTTCAATACAATATCACCATGACCTATCTTTCAGGCAGTTTTCAAGGTATCGTAACGGTGGGAATGCCCATGGGTGGCTTCAGCATCCAGTATGCTCGAGACTCTTCAGGCAATAGTCTCAGGTGTGAGGACGTATCATCGGGAAGTGATTATGCAGTCGATGTGTACCTCAAGGAACCAGTCCTAAATCATCCTAACACTTTTCTCGTCTACGTCGTAGTTCCTGGAATGGTCTACAAAGACAATACGAATCCCGGAAACGTGGGCATGCTTTTCTACCCCTCCACATTCTCCGATGCTAGCGGTTCTATAGGGAATGTCCGTGTTGCCATAGTCCTTCCTCAAGGCGTCTCTAGTGGGGAGGTAATGTACTCAGCGGGTGTGCCTTTCGACAATGTTTTCATGGATGGGAACAATCTTGTTGTTTACTGGGAGCGAAGCAGTTGGCCCCCAAGCCAAGAGTTCAGGGTAGGTGTCTCCTTTCCAGAGAAATATGTAGCTTTGGGCCCGGGTGTATGGTTCTATGTTGCTATTGGTGCAGCCATTATAGGTGTCTTGGCGTTCATTGTGGTTATCTTCGTGAGACGTAGAAAAGCGGAATATGAGAAGCCGCGAATAGCTGTCGAAGCCCTCGGTGCTAGACGCGATCTGACAGCAGTTGAGGCGGCGGTTATCTTGGACCAAAAGCCCGTTCGGGTCCTCACCATGATCCTTTTTGGTCTTCTCCTCAAGAAGATAGTTAGTGTCACGGCCACGGATCCCCTCATTAAGCTCCAGAAGCTGGAGAAGCCTGCAGGTGAGCCTTCTCCCCCGCCGCGATACTACGAGTTAGACTATCTGAAAGCTATAAAACCCGACGAAAGTCTTGACGAAATGACGCTGGCACAAACATATTTGGGGCTTAGAGATACTGTCGACCGGAAGCTCCGCGGCTACTCCCGAGAGGACAGTGTAAACTACTATAAGTCAATAGTCGACAAAGCTTGGACGCAGGTTACGCAAGCGGGAACACCTGAGCTGAAGGGGGATGCCGTTGACCAGAATATCGAGTGGCTCTTGGCCGATGAAAAGTTCGACGAACGCTTCAGGAGCACGTTTCCACCAGGGATGATCATTCTTCCCAGGCTGGGATGGTGGTGGTACTGGGGCGCCCCATATCTTCCTCCCCGACAAGCAGGCGTTCCCCAGGCAATTCCAACTGAATCAAAGCCTGTTCCGGGACAAGACTTTGCAAATGACGTCGTACGGGGCTTAGAGAGAACAACGAACAACATGGTGAAGAACGTGCAAGACTTTACCAATCGCCTAATTCCAGCGCAAGTGGTCTCGGAGAGGGAACGATCCGTGAGGGGTGAATCCGGCTGCGTATGCGCCTGTGCCCACTGTGCCTGTGCGTGTGCCTGCGTAGGTTGTGCGT
>CAYZTF010000047.1:3224-4607 GCA_964481305.1 uncultured Candidatus Bathyarchaeia archaeon
GCCTGCGTAGGTTGTGCGTGTGCCTGCGCTGGAGGAGGTGCACGATAGATTGGGAATATTTAGAAGGCAAAGCCCGCCGCCTCGAGAAGCCCTACATCATATGAGAGTTGAAGATGGTAAGTACAAGGGTCTCCGCCTACATCTGCGCTTCGAAGAGGATGGGAGTGGTGTCCTCATCATCAACGCATCACGAGTTCTCTTCCTCAACCGAACAGCAGCAGAGTACGTCCACTCCTTCATAAAAGGGGAATCGGAAGAAGAGGCGATTAGAAAGATCAGGCGACGCTATAGGGTTGATTCTGAGACGGCGCAGAAGGATTACCGAGACGCCCTTTTCGTAGTAAACACATTTGCCAAGACGCCCGATGTCTGCCCCGTCTCCTACCTCGGCGTTGAGAAGCTTGAGCCATTTCAGAAGGAGCTAAGTGCACCGTACCGAATGGACTTGGCCATAACCTATCGGTGCAACGATAAGTGTCTGCACTGCTACGCCGGAGGCCCAAGGGAAACAAAAGAGCTCACAACCCAAGAATGGTTCACAGTGTTGGACAAACTATTCGAGATAGGCATTCCCCACGTAGTTTTCACCGGCGGCGAACCCACTCTCAGAGACGATCTCCCTAGACTCATCGCACACGCCCAAGAGACTGGATTGGTCAGCGGCCTCGTAACAAACGGACGGAGGCTGATGGATAAAAACTACTTCAAGTCCATCATAGACGCTGGCCTAGACCACGTCCAGATAACCGTGGAATCCCACGAGCCCAAGGTTCACGACAGAATTACTGGTATCGAAGGGAGTTGGACGGAGACGGTCCAAGGTTTGAAGAACGCCATAGCGTCACCTATCTACACGATCAGCAACACAACCCTCAACCAGTATAATGTTAAGGACATTCTCAAGACCATAGATTTTCTCCACGGTCTTGGCCTCAAACAGTTTGCCTGCAACAGCCTCATATACTCAGGAAAGGCCCCTGAGGTGGCGAAGGAGTTCGCTTTAGACGAGGCTTCTCTTGAACCGATCCTAACTCGGATTCGAGACCACGCACGCGAACTTGGGATGGAGTTCATCTGGTACACGCCAACGGAATACTGTACGCTTAATCCTCTACAACTTGAACTGGGGATAAAGAGCTGCAGTGCCTGCCGCATAAGTATGTGCATCGAACCAGACGGCACAGTAATTCCCTGCCAAAGCTACTTCACGCCCCTTGGAAACATCTTGAAGGAGGACTGGAAGAAGATTTGGCGCAACCCTCTTTGCCTCAAACTCAGAGCGCGAAAATACGTTCAGGAGAAATGCTTCAACTGCTCAACTCTGAACGTATGCGGAGGGGGCTGCCCGCTGAAAACTGGACAAGAACCTTACGTCTGCGGTGA
>CAYZTF010000048.1:0-2272 GCA_964481305.1 uncultured Candidatus Bathyarchaeia archaeon
TCCCAGTCGCCTACCATGACTACACGTATCTCTCTGCCCGGGACGACGCCTCCCTGATATAGCCTAAACCCATATTGTTTCTCGGCCTCTTCGCGGGGCATCCAGCTGACTTTGATGGGGACGTTACTCATGACGACGGAGTTGGCGAGAGTTTCTATCGCCTTTACCTGCTCAGGTGTGAATCGGAGCCAGTGCGAAACGTCTAGCCTGGATCTGTCAACACCCTTCTGGGCACCCGCCTGCCAAGCGTGCTCACCTAGCACCCTTCTCGCTGCCCCCGTGATTGTGTGAGTCGCAGCGTGGTGGCGCATCAGGCTTATTCTTCTATTCCAGTCTATCTCCGCGGTCACAGTTTCCTCGGTCTTTGGTGCTTTGCCTTCGATCACGTGGACGATAACGTTTCTAACCTTCTGGACGTCGACAACCTTTGCGCTTCCGGTCCTGAACCTCAACTCTCCGTTGTCGGCCGGCTGCCCTCCGCCTTCAGGATAGAATATTGTCCTGTCTAGGACGACGTATTTGCCGTCGAGAACTTGGAGAACCTTACCTTCAAAGCTTCTTTGATACGGGTCTTCGTAATAGAGCGTTACCGTCTCGGGAAAGGCTGCAACCCTTTCGCTCAGCTTATGAAAGATTTCAGCCTCTTCCGGAGGAGGCGCTGAAGCGTGTCTAAGTGCGATCATCCTGTAGAAGTTGTCTGGGATGGACACTTTCACACCGAACTTCTCCACGGTCTCCTTGACCACTTCTGGCGGGAGGCCATGCGAATCATAAAGTTCGACGAGCACATCAGAAGCAATCGTCGAGGCGCCTTTTGCCTTAAGGTCCGAGGCGATGCGTTTGGAAAGCGCTGTGCCCCTTTTCAATGTGTTCTGATACTTCTCCTCCTCGACGGATATCGCTTCGATAATCTCTTTACGCATCTCTTTTATGTGCGGATAGTCTTTGGACCAGTAGTCGATTTGCATCTCAACGATTTTGGACAATTCTTTTTCTATGCCCAGGATCCTCAGTAAACGATACGTTCGCCTAATCAGCAAACGAGTCAAGTAGCCTGCCTTGACGTTTGAAGGCACCACGCCCTCGGACAGCATGAAGGTTAGGGCCTTCGTGTGATCGGCCACGGCGTAAATACTCTCTACCGGAACCATCGCCTGATCCAGTTCTGATGGGTCTGCGCCAAGTCTTTCGGCAACTTTTCTTCTCAACGCCATCCTGTCTGACGCGGTCTCGATTTTCATCAACGCGGATAGGTTTGCGCTCTCAACTAGAAGCTTCTCATCTATCTCACCGAGCCTTGCTATACGGATGATTTGACCGAGAAGATCTCCATAGGAGGCGTGAAAGGCGCTTGGCGTTCCTTGGGACAGCCAAGTGTAGCGTTCTATGCCGTATCCTGTGTCGACGATTTTCAACGGCATGTCGATGAGGCGGTCGTCAACGACCTTGTATTGCATGAAGACCAACGTGCAAACCTCAAGGCCTTTCACGATTCCTTCAAGGTCGGGCCCAGCATTGCCGCCTCCGGACCACAGTCCTTCCTTATAGGTCACCAACTCGGATTTTACGCCGAGTTCTTCGGTGATGAACTGGTGGTGAAATCTAACGGTCTGATCCTTCCAGTAGATCTGCTTGTCCGGGTAGTTGAAGGCGTGGTGACCTCCCATCTCGAATATGGTGAGGTGCCGGCCTGCTGTTAAGCCGACGTTGTCGATGTCGTTAAATCTTAGGCAAGGCTGGCTTACCACGAGAGGGTTGGCTGGCGGAGGAATCACTCCGCTGGTGACGAAGGGCTGGAAGTCAGCTATACTGGCTATAGTGACGTAGATGTCGTCCCTCCACCGGGCGACAACTGGGTAAGGTTGAATTCTGGTGTGGCCGTTTTTCTCGAAGAATGAGAGGAAGGCCTCCCTCATCTCGCCCATCGAGTATTTCTTCTTCGTTGGGGGTTTACCTATGAAGCCGTATTCTTGACAGGGGGAGTCTCCGCAGTTCTCGCGGTCGAGGTTCTGCGTCCAAAAGAATTCACCACATATGCTACATTTCTTTCTAACAAAGTCGTTTTCGGCGAAGAACGAAATTTTGAACTCTTCTTCGGAAACGGTCAATCACGATCTCCCCAACAGGGCTAGGCCTCTGTCATCTTATTTCTGTTAGATTTAGCTCTTGCAGGTGTTAAAGTCTTCGCTCGTCGAAAGTTGGACGAGCGTCTTCACCCTGCTTGTTCTTAATCAAAGGCTGAGAACTAGAAACAGATCTCAGAAGAGAGGGG